>CAZPZE010000213.1:0-1505 GCA_964590625.1 uncultured Solibacteraceae bacterium | reverse complement strand
GCAGCCGCTGGCCGTTGAAGAACTGGATGCGCTCGATCGGTGTACTGGACAGAGTTATTGGCATGGGCTCCTCCTCATGAAGCACTGCTCCCGCAGGGGTTGGGCTTCGCTGTCTGCGTGGGGCAAGGCCGCGGCATCGGGTCCGGATTCTGGCACGCGAACCAGCTCACGTAGACGTTCTGGTTCCGCAGCAGGTCAAGAGGCGAGCCGCTTGTGAGCAGTACGGACGCCGCCAGATCTTCCGGACGAATGATGGCGGTGCCAGGCGTGCTTTCCACTCGCAGCAAAACGATCTTGCGGGTATGATCGATGGCTTCCACAAACGCGAACATCGATGCGGTCTGGCCCTGCAAACGATCCAGCCCCACCAGCAGCGCTTCGTTGCCCGGCGTCAGGTCCACCGGCAGTTCCTTGAGCCGCAACTGAATCCACGCGACGCTCGACGCGGCGAGACTCGCGGTGCCGATGTTGTCATTCACCATGAGGCCGTCGATGGGCGAGAACAGCGTCAGATCCGTTCCGGCGACGGCTGTTACAAACGAGATGCTGCGTACCCGCCCGGGCTCACGCCAGCCCGTGACGTCCGCCAGAAAATCTCCCACGCGCGCGCGGTTGTTGGCATCCAGCACGACTTTGCCGGCCGACGTGCCGGGCGTGACACCCACGGTTCCGCTCATCGTCACGATGGACAGCGGGTCGCCCTCTGTGAGCCCCGGTATCGTGTCAGCAAGCTTCACCAGCGATTCATTCGAAGCCGCCACGATAGCGATCCCCGCATGCGCTGGAATCGAGCCGACCACGTCGCCGGCGCTGATCAGACCCGGCGTATCGACATGGATCGTTCCGTCCTGATCGATGCCCTGCACGGTGACCGTTACCGGCATCGAGCACAGCGCGAGAATGCTTCCCGCCTGCAATGACTGCATCGGCGGGCTCAGGGTCAGAGACGTTCCAGCCGAGGCGGTAACCGCAGCACTCGCAACCGCGGCATACGAATCGTCGAGCTGCGCCACGAACGAATGAAGCGGGAAGATGGTCGCGTTGGCTACTGTTATCGTGGCGCCGCCGTTTGTTGTGCGGATAACCGTCGCGCGCACCCGAAAGTCTGCGGCGCCGACCGTGTCGTTCAGAACCAGCCCGGCGATATTGTTTTCGAGCGTCAGCGACTTCGAGGACGAGTGCACCGAATTCACCCGCACTGGCTCAGATGACGCTCCGCCCGGCAGCACCTTGGCAACCATATCTCCGGCACGAAACAGTTTCGGCTGATCCACCTGAATCTTCACTTCCCCGGCCGAACCTTCGACGCTCTTCACCGTCCCGCCTTGTTTCAGCACCGCGATGTGGAGGCCGTTGATGCCCGCGATCATCGGACTGAGCGTCAGGATCTCGTTGTTAGCCCCGGCGACGCCCGTGATCTGCGCGGGCGTGAAGTTTTCGACTGGGCTATCGACGCAGACGACGGTATCGTTCACGCTGAACAGCTCCGGATTCTGGACCGTGAC
>CAZPZE010000212.1:0-2411 GCA_964590625.1 uncultured Solibacteraceae bacterium | reverse complement strand
TCGAGGAACGCCTTGCGGCGCGCTTCTGTGGCTTTGGCATCGGCGTCATCGAGGAAGCAGGCGGTCGTGCTGTCGAGGAAGATCGCGTCGTACTGCTTCAGGTTGGCCGCCGTGATGTCGTGCAGGTTGTAGCTGATGGTGGTGGACCACAGGTCGCCCTTGTTCCCCAGCGCTTCCACTGTCTTCGCAGTGAGGGGGATCGAGCCGTGGACCCATCCGCCAGGGCCTGTGTGGGCGAACACAAGCACCTTGCGCGCCTTCGCCGGTTTCGCGCCGGGCGTGGTGGGCAGCGCCGCGATCATGGCGTCCACTTCGGGCTGCGCCGGCGTCAGCGGAATCGAATTGCCCCACGTATCGAATGCGTTCACGATGGGCGCGATCGGCAGCGGACCCTGCAGGGCGGTGACGAGCTGAGCTTCGGTCACCGCGCCGGATTTCTTCGTATCGGCCGCCGTGAACCAGGAATCGAACGCGCTCTTCAGCTCCGCGCGCGTGATCGATCCGTCCTTATCGGCATCGAGCGCGGTGAAAATCTCGGGCGCCGGGCCGCGTCCGCCGCGGCCGAAGGCGCCACGTCCGCCGCGGCCTCCGCGTCCGGAAAATCCGGCCGGCGGTTGCGCGCTCACCACCGCGGCAGCCAGCAGCAGCGTTCCCGCCGCGCCGGCCGCGATCCATTTTCTGTTGGTCCATCCTGCGTGTTTCATGGGTCTCCTATTGATGAATTTTGCCGTTGACTTTCACGTCGGTGAGGGTCAGATTCTGAACGTCCTGCACCACGTCGTCCATCGCCACGTTCTGCAGATCGCAGCGTTCCAGATGAATATTGCTGACCTGCGAGCCCGGGAATGCGCGGAGCTGCAGCGCGTACTTCGATTTTTTGCTCGTCACGTCGCGGATATCGATATTGCGCACGATGGGATGCTCCGGCCCTTTCGCGCCTTCCTGATAGAGCAGGTCGACCTGCAGGATCGCATCCGAAACTTCGCCGATCGTGATGTTGCGGAAGTACGCGTTCTCCACAATACCGCCGCGCATCGCGTTCGACTTGAAGCGGAATGCTTCATTGAGGTGCGGGCTGTTCAGCTTGCAGTTTTCCACGAACACGTTGCGTACGTCGCCCGAAACTTCGCTGCCGAGCGTGAGCCCACCGTGGCCGTCCTGCATGTCGCAATTGCGGATGATCACGTTCTCGGTCGGGGCGGCCACACGGCGTCCGTCGCGATTGCGGCCGGATTTGATGGCAATGCAGTCATTGCCCGTGCTGAACGTACAGTTCTCGATCAGGAAGTCCTTGCAGGAATCTGGATCGCAGCCGTCATTGTTCGGGCCGTGGCTGTCGATTTTTACGTTCCGCACGGTGACGTTGGTGCAGTAGAGCGGACTCACTTCCCACATCGGCGAGTTGTGGATGGTAACGCCTTCAATCAGGATGTTCTTCGACCGCGTCGGCTGAATGAAGACCGGCCGCAGGTAGTGGCCTTCGCCGAAGATGCGTTCTTTCACCGGCACGTCGCGCTCGCCCATATCGGTGAGAACGGCGCGGCTGTTGACCATCGGCGCGCCGGCCGGTTTGCCCCAGGGATTCTGGGTTGTCCACGACCACCAGTTTTCGCGGCTGCACTGCCCGTCGAGCGTGCCTTCGCCGGAAATGCCGAGATTCTCCTGATCGATGGCGTGGATGAACGGCGAATAGTTCATCAGCTCCGTGCCTTCGACGCGCGTGAAGACGACGGGCAGATATTTCTTCGGATCGAGGATGACTGTCAGCGTGGCACCCTGCGAGACGTCGAGGTTGACGTTGCTCTTCAGGTGCACGGCGCCGGTGTAGAAATCGCCCGCGGGGATGACAACCCGTCCGCCGCCGGCCTTGTTGCAGGCGTCGATTGCTTTGGCGATCGCATCGCTTGAATCGTTGCCCTGGCCGGCTTTCGCGCCGTATTTGGTGATATCGAAATCGCGCTTCGGGAAGACGGGGGGCTTGATGCGCGCGAGGATCTTCGGAACTTCGTCCCAGGCTGGCGCCTGCGATGGCGCAGCCACGGCCTGGCGCCCGGCGGTCAATAATGTCACGCCCGTGGCGACGACGAAAGATCGGCGATTCTGCATAAATGGGTCCTCCGCCAATATACGCGATTGGGGTGTGGCGACGGGATGCGGCTAACTAAAGAGAGGTACGATTGCAACTGATGAAGACGGACGATTCGCGACCGGGGCGGATCAGGATTTCTTTTCTGCTTCTGGGCCTGATCACACTGGGTCCGGCCGTTTTTGCTCAACCCACCCCGGATCCAGCTGCTCTCGATGCATTGCTCACGCGAGTGAAAGCGAGTGCGATGCGCTACGGTGGACACCTGCCCGATTTCACCTGTACGGAGTTCACAGTTCGACGGGAAGATAGCGCCGGAGACGGA
>CAZPZE010000211.1:0-12453 GCA_964590625.1 uncultured Solibacteraceae bacterium | reverse complement strand
GGACGGCGAAGTAACCGTGGGGCCGAGCTTTCGGCTCGGCCGTCGAGCTTCCGCTCGACGCGGAGCGTCCGCAATCTTCCAGGTTCCGCGCCGGCCGGAAGGCCGGCGGCGACGCCGAAGCGTCGCCCTATTTTTTCGCGGTGTAGGTCTTGCTGAAGTTGTTGCGCGTGTTGGTCACGGTGAAGCTGCCATCGGCCATCGCGGATACCTTGATGTAATACGCGGGACCGCTGTTGTGCGGAGCGATCGGTCCGCCGCCACGGCCACCACCGAAACCGCCGCCACCGCCACGGCCCGATCCGCCGCCAGGACCACGTCCGCCGCCGCTGAAGCCGCGTCCCCCGCCGGGACCGCGCGCGGGAGCGGGATTCGCCAGATAATTTCCCAGCGCCACGGGATCTTCGATATTCGCGATGTAAATGCCCGGCGTATTGTATTCAGGTCCTGCTCCCAGCGCGTAGTGCAACTGCCACAGGTCTTCGAGACCCGGCGAGGAGTAGAGCACCTTATAAACCGGAATCGCGCCGCCCTTGCGCTGTCCGTTGTGCATGACGGCGACGCGCGGCTGCAACGCGTGCACCAGCGCGGCGGAGCCCGACTGATCGGTGCCGTGGTGCGAGGTCAGGTAGAGATCGATCGTGCCGACCGGGTTGTTGGGGCACATCAGATCGCCTTCTTCGTTATAGACGAAATCGCCCATGTTCACCGTGCGGAATTTGCCGTACTGCATCACGAGCGCGAGCGAAGCCGCGTTGTCGAGATCGGTGTTCGGCGCCTGCTGCTTGTAGTCCGCGCAGGCGGGATTCGGCTTGCCCGCGCCCGGCGCGCCGGCGATCGGCTTCTTCAGAACTTTGCCGTCCGCGGTGAGCACTTCGACGTTCAGGCCCTTGATCGGAATCCTGTCGCCGGGCTTCGCGATCGTGCGCGCGCCGGCGCCGGCCTTCTGCGTCATATCCGTATACCAGGCGTAGAAGCCCTGCACCTGCTCGCGCGTATCCCGGTCCTCGCCGTGATCGATGAAATGCTTCATCGGGATCTTCTCGTAGAGCGCCTTGAAGCCGCCCACGTGATCGACGTGATAGTGGGTGATCACCATGTAGTCGATCTGCTTCACGTCCGCTTCTTTCAGAACGTCGAGAATGCGGTTCAGGTCGCGGTCACCGGGATTGCCGGTATCGAGCAGCATCGATTCACCGCTCGGCGAGACGTAGAGAGCCGAGAGGCCGCCCTCTGTGTCGATGAAGTACATGTTGAAGGGCTTCGCCGCCGTTTGCGCGTGGAGCGCGGGCAGCGAAAGCGTCATGGCTGCGAGAACCGCGAGGGTCTGTTTCATCCGGAAGTTTCTCCTGTCCAAATGCGAAGCATTATTCTATCGTGATATGCGGAATCTTCTGCAATCGGCCGCGGCGCGGGCGTCGCGCTACCTCGAAGACATTCAGGAACGGCGGGTGCGGCCATCGGAAGAGGCGGTTCGCGGGCTCGATCAGTTCCGCGAGCCGATGCCGGAGGCGGGGACGGATCCTGAAGAGGTGCTCAGTATTCTCGACGACTTCGGATCGGCGGGGACGATCGGCTGCGCGGGGCCGCGGTTTTTTGGATTCGTCATCGGCGGCACGCTGCCCGCGGCGCTGGCGGCGAACTGGATGGCGACCGCGTGGGACCAGAACGCGTCGCGGCTGGCATCGTCGCCGGTTTCGATGGTGCTCGAAGAAGTGTCGCTCGCGTGGCTGACCGATATTCTCGGACTACCGGAGGGTTGCGGCGCAGGATTCGTCACGGGCGGCACGATAGCGAACTTCACGGCGCTGGCGGCCGCGCGGCATGCGGTTCTCGATCGCGCGGGGTGGGATGTGGAGCGCGACGGATTGTTCGGCGCGCCGAAGGTGGAAGTGGTGGTCGGTGGCGAGGCACATCCGTCGCTGAGCAAGTCGCTCGGGATGCTTGGCCTGGGGCGCGAACGCGTGACGGCTGTGCCGGTTGATCGTCAGGGCCGTATGATCGCGGCGAAATTTCCCGAACTTCGCGGGCCGGCGATTGTCTGCCTGCAAGCGGGCAACGTCAACACGGGCGCGTTCGATCCGGCGCGAGAGATCATCGCGAAGGCGCACGCGGCCGGCGCGTGGGTGCATGTGGACGGAGCGTTCGGGCTGTGGGCAGCGGCGAGTCCTGGGTTGAAGCATCTGGTGGACGGCTATGCCGACGCCGATTCCTGGGCGACCGACGCGCACAAGTGGCTCAACGTGCCGTTCGACAGCGGCGTGGCGTTCGTGCGCGATCCGCAGGTGCTGCGCGCGGCGATGAGCATTGTCGCGCCGTACCTTCCGGTGGGCGCGAGTCGCGAGCCTTCGCAATATACGCCGGAGCTTTCGCGGCGTGCGCGGGGCGTGGATATCTGGGCCGCGCTCAAGTCGCTGGGGCGTAGCGGTGTGGCGGAGATGATCGAGCGGGATTGCCGCTGTGCGGCGCGGTTTGCGGCCGGGCTCGCGGAGGTCGGGTTCGAGATCCTGAACGAGGTGGTGCTGAACCAGGTGCTGGTGTCGTTCGGACCGCCGGAAGTCACGAACGCGATTATCGAGGCGATTCAGGCGGAGGGAACCTGCTGGTGCGGGCCGACAGTGTGGCAGGGCCGCACCGCCATGCGGATCAGCGTTTGCTCGTGGCGCACGACGGATGAGGATGTCGAACGCAGTCTGGCGGCGATTCTTCAGGTCGCGGAGGAAGTGATATCGCGTCGGTGAAGATGCCGGCCGGGGGGCCCGCCGTCCTCACGCTGCTCCGACGAGAGCGGCTTCGCCCACCTGCTGGCGCCACATCGCATAGTAAAGGCCCTTTCGTTCCACGAGTTCGTCATGGCGTCCGGATTCGACAATGCGGCCGCGTTCGAGAACGTAGATCGCATCGGCGTGCATCACGGTGGAGAGACGGTGCGCGATCAGGATCGTGATGGCGTCGCGTCCGGCGGCGATGGAGCGGATGGTGTGGCTGATCTCTTCTTCGGTAAGGGAGTCGAGCGATGAGGTCGCTTCATCGAAGACGAGAAGCTGGGGACGGCGCAGGAGCGCGCGGGCGATGGAGAGACGCTGTTTTTCGCCGCCCGAGACTTTGACGCCGCCTTCGCCGATGACCGTATCAAGGCCGCGATCGGCGCGCGCGAGAAGCGTCTGGACGGAAGCCTGGCGGAGGACGTCCATGCATTCTTCGTCCGTGGCGTTGGGCTGGACGAAGAGCAGATTTTCTCGGATGGAGCCCGAGAACAACTGCGAATCCTGCGTGACGAATCCGATGCGATTGCGCAGGCCGTCAATTTCGATCTCGTCTTCGCGAATGCCGTTGTAATAGATGTGGCCGGTCTGCGGGCGATAGAGTCCGACGAGCATTTTGACCAGCGTCGTCTTGCCCGCGCCGGAGGGGCCGACGAACGCGATCGTCTTGCCGCGCGTGACCGTGAATGAAATGCCGCTGAGCGCGGGCTTGGAAGCGGACTGGTGCTGGAAACCGGCATCGCGGAATTCGAGGGTGTCGAGATGGGTGACGGGCACCGGATTTTCCGGCCGCGGCTCGGGCTTCATCGCGAGGATTTCATCGAAGTTCTGCAGAGAGACTTCGGCTTCGCGATAGGTATTCACGACGTTGCCGAGTTCCTGCAGCGGTCCGAAGATGAAGAACGAGTAGATGAACATCGCCATGTAATCGCCCAGCGTCATCTTGCCCTTGAAGATGAGATACATCATCAGGAACTGGATGCTGCTGCGGAGGAAGTTGACGACGGTGCCCTGAATGAAGCTGAGGCTTCGCAGATAGCGGATCTTCTTCAGCTCGAGTTTCAGGATGCGGTCTGTAGTGGCGTTGAGGCGTCCGATTTCCTGCTTCGCGATGCCGAGACTCTTGACCAGTTCGATGTTGCGGAGGGATTCCGTGGTCGATCCGGCAAGCGCGGTCGTTTCCTTCACGATCACCTGCTGGACGCGCTTGATCTTCCTGCTGAGAAGCGAGCTGAGTCCGCCGAGCAGCGGGATGGTGAGCAGATAAATCGGCCCGACGGCCCAGTAGACATGCGCGGCGTAAATCATCACCACCACAACGCCGATGACGGTGGTGAAGAGCAGATTGACGGCGACGTTGATCAGCTTCTCGACGTCCGTTCGCACCTTCTGCAGGCGGCCCAGAGTTTCGCCGCTCCGCTGGTCTTCGAAATCGGCGTAGGGAAGATCGAGCGAATGCTGGATGCCATCCGAGTAGATGCGCGCGCCGACTTTCTGCGTGATGAGGTTGACGAAGTAATCCTGAAAATTCCGGCCAATGCGGGAGATGAACGCCGCCCCGATGCCGAGAGCGATCAGAAACGCCACGCCACGGACGAAATCCGAGCCGGTGAACTGATTTGGATGCGACGCGTAGCGGTCGATGATGCGCTGGAGAATCCAGGGGTCCATCATCGAGAAGATCTGATTCATGGACGCGAACAGCAGCGCCAGAACCACGAGATTCCAGTAGTCGCGCAGGTAGCGGTAAAGCGTTTTCATCTGCTTCCCCTAATGATGACGCAGCCGCGGGAGGTGATTCAGGGAATTCTGTTACGGGAGGGGCTTCAGGGTTTCGCCGCGGAGTAGCGCGCCCGAGGCTTCGAGATGACGTGCGCCATCTGCCACCCGGACAACGGTTTGGCCGCTATCCTGCGTGTCTGCCGCGCCGGTCCAGCGGGCTCCGGCGCTCTGGATCGTGAGGTTCGAAACGTGGAGGCGGGGCGATGCGCCGGTGAAGCCGAAGTCGAATTTGCCGTCGACGCTGTCCCACGGGTTGAGGGTGGGGATTTCGAAATTCCGGCCGGTGAACGTGCCTTCGGCATGCAGATTGGCGAGGAGATCGTCGCCCGTGCCGAAGGTTTTGAGGCCGGCGGTCGCGGTGAGCGTGCCGCCCTGCCACGGGAAGTTGGTCAGCGTGCCGGTAAGTTCATAGCGCGGCTGGCGGCTGGCGAGATGGATAGTCCCGGTGCCCGCAAGCGCGGCGTCATTGATGCGGCCCTGCAGTGCGGTGAGTTTCACTTCGGAGCCATCCCAGATCACGGTGGTTTTGATGTTCCGGACGGCGACGCCGGAGAATGCGAGAGAACTCGCCTGGATGGTGCCTTCGGCATGCATGTCACGCAGCCAGCCAGGCTGCGGCACGCGGCCGAAGTTGAACGCGTAGGTGAGGAAGCTGGCGCGCCGCAGGGCGGGCATCAGCACGCTCTGCACATCGCCCGCATCCGTGGCCGCCAGCCTGAGGCTGAAGCGATGGGGATGGGGGGCGCCGATTTCGTAACGGTAGTCGCCCATGGCTGCGATTCCCGCAACGGTGACGCTGATGTGTCTCATGACGGCGCCGGTGGCGTCGAGCGTGGCGTCGGCTTCGTGGAGATGGATCGGCTGCGCGAAGGCTTCGAACGGGATCTCAGTGTCTTTGAGATGGATATCGCCGGTCCAGCCGCCGGGCTGATCGGGCAGTTTCGCGAAATGCAGGCTACCGCTCCACATGCCGTTCGTTGCGAGCGCCATCAGCGGCACGCCGGCAACAGATACCTGGCGGCGCAGGGAAGCGATCGACATGCCGGAACTGGTGAGCGAAACGCCGAACTGGCCGGAAGCGATGTCGTACTGGCCGTCGATATCGGCGGACTCGCCGGCGTCGTTGACGATTGCGGTGGGCGAGAGAGCGATGGAGGAGCCGGAAAATTTGATGTCGGCCCGCGCCATCTTCAATGGCGGCGCGCCCTGGGCAGTCAGGGTGGTGTTGGAGATTCGCACGGAGCCATCGAGCGCGGGCGGGTCAGTGGAGGCGCCGGCGCTGCTGGAGTAGCCGATGACGCCGCTCGCGGTGCCGTCAAACTTCACGTCCGACGGGATGGCAATTCCAAAATTGCGCGCCATGCCGGTGAGCGGCGCGACGGGCACTCCGTTGATGTTGATGGTCGCGGCCCACTTTGGCCGGCGCAGATAATCGGAAACGTGGAACGTGGCGCCGATGGGCGATTGAGGCTCTGCGCCGCTCGCCTGCAGCTCGATGCGCTGGCCAGGGACGTCGATGGCGCCGCCGATCGAGAGCGGCCACGCGTTGCCGCCGGGCGGCGATTGATTCCAGCCGTGCAGATCAGAGACATTGAGCCTGCCCGAGATGCCGATTTTCGACATGGGACCGGCGAGATGCGCTTCGCCCCAGACGGTGCCGAGCAGCTCCGACTGGCTGCCTTCGAAGAGGGAGAGCACATCGCTCAATTCGCTCTGTTCGAGGCGGACATCCATTTCAAGCGAATGGTCGGAAGGATTCCACTTGCCTTCGGCGACGAAGCTGCCGAAGCCGCGCGAGAAACGGTCTGTGCGCGCGGGCTCGCCGCCGATGCGGATTTTGAGCGGGCCGTTCGGAACGGCGGAGGGTGAGACATCGATATCGGTATCGAGCAGATAGAACACGGATTTCGTGTCGCCGAACTTGAAATTCACGCGGCCGCCGCTCATGTGGATGGCGGGGACGGATGAGGGGGCAGTCGGCGCGCCTGTCGATGAAACGCCCGTTGCCTTCGATGTGAGAGTGGTGAAGTTCCAGCGAACACCCTCGGGGCCGTTATCGATGCGGGTGAAGTTCAGGCTGGCGTCTTCGAGCGTGGCGGAGCCGACTTTGAGACGGCCGGTGAAGAGTGCGAGAATCGCGGGGCGGACGACGAGGGTGTCGATATAAGCCGCGGGCTCGGTGCCGATGGACGGATCTTCGCCGATGCGGACATCATGGATGGCGAGGCCGGGGGTGGGGAGAACGCGGAAATTGACCTGACCGATTTCGACTTTGCGGCCGAGGCCGGTCTCCATCGCGTGCAGGACGCGGTCTCGATACCAGCCCTGGGTCATCTTCGGGATGGCGTACGAGGACAGGCCGAGCAGCGCCAGTGCAGCGAGGATTGCGCGCGGCCATGTGAAGTAACGCTTCAAGCGGCGGCGCCCTCCCGGGTCAGCAGGCTGCGGTAGGCTTCGGGATCGTCGATGTCATCGGTGATGCCGGAGTCTTCGAGATCGAGGTAGTGGATATCGGACGCGTGGCGGTCCATGATCGTGTTGAGTTTCGAAGTGGCCGGTTCCGCGAGGATTTCTTCGGCGATCGCGCGGCGAATCACGACCGGGTGGCCGCGCTTGCCGCCGAATTTCGGGATCGCGATTGCGGCGGTGGAATCGAGGAGTGCGCCGATGGTTGCGGGGGAGACGGCGGGGTGATCGACGAGCGTGAAGAGCACGCGATCCGGCAGGGCGGCGAAGTTGCGGAGTCCGGCCTGGAGAGAGGTGAGCATGCCCTGGGCGTAATTCGGATTTTCGGCAGCGACTACGGAGAGTGGGGTAAAGCTCATCAGGTATTGGGCGTCGGCGCCGAAGACGGCGCAGACCGGCGAGCAGTGCACGCTCAGGGTTTCAGCCAGAACGGAGAGGAAGCTGCCGTTGCGGAAGGGCAACAGGGCTTTCGGCTGGCCCATGCGGCGCGATTCTCCGGCAGCCAGGATGATGGCGGCAACGCTCACTTCAGTACGGCGCGGGTTCGCTCATCGGTGAAGATGGACTTCGAGACTCCGCGCCAGTTTCCTTCGGGAATTCGGCGCACCGCGATCATTTCGGCCGCGACCGAGATCGCGATTTCTTCCGGCGTGACGGCGCCGATCTCGAGTCCCATGGGCGCCGAGACCTTTTCGAATGCGGCGCGTGCGATTCCTTCCTTTTCGAGTTCTTTGACGACCGAGATGGTTTTGCGCTTACTGCCGATCATGGCGATGTAGCGCGCGTTGGTGGTGACGGCCCAGCGCAGCACCCGCATGTCGTCGCGGTGGCCGCGCGTCACGATGACCATGTAAGTGGATTCGGTGACGGCGAGCTGCGGGAATACGTCTTCGTACTCGGCGGCGTGGACTTCGGCCGCTTCGGGGAAGCGATCGCGGTTGGCGTAAGTTTCGCGGTTGTCGATGACGGAGACGCGGAATCCGGCGAGGTCGAGAGCTTTGGCGAGGCTTTTGGAAATGTGTCCGCCGCCGAAGATGAGGGCGGCGGGCTGGGGCGCGATGCATTCGACGAAGACATCGAGCTGGCCGCCGCAGATCAGGCCGTTGTCATAGGCGGCATCCTGGCCGAGGCTGAACGACATGTTGCGGGGCTTTCCGGTTTCCATGACTTCGCGGGCGGCATTCCAGACTTCGGCTTCGACGCAGCCGCCGCCGATGGTGCCGAGCATCGATCCATCTTCGCGGACCAGGAGTTTGGAGGATTGAAATCCGGGTATGGAACCGCGCACCTGGACGATGGTGGCGAGGGCACACTTCTGCCCCAGATTGCGCAGGCGCAGGAGTTCGTCGAAGACATCCATCCACAGTAATTATAGCCGGTTACGGGATAATGACCGTGATGACACTGCGCGGTCTTCCGGGCTGCTTCCTCCTGTTGAGTTGCGTGCTGTTTGCGCAGACGCAGGAGGGCCCTCGCGGTTTTGAGGTGGCTTCGGTCAGGATTGCGTCGCCGGGGTCCGGGCGGATGAACGTAGTGATGCGCGGTGGGCCGGGTTCGTCCGATCCCGGGCATTTTTACGTCGAGAATTCGACTCTGCTCTCGATCATCATGATGGCTTATGAGGCGCCGAGCTTTCGGGTCAGCGGCCCGTCATGGTTGTCGATCGACCGGTTCAATATCACCGCCAATGTGCCGGCAGACATCACGAGAAAACAGTTTCTCGTGATGCTGCAGAACCTGCTGGCGGAACGGTTTCAACTCCGGGTGCACGAAGAAGAGCAGTTGGCGCCGGCATTCGGGCTTGTGGTCGATAAGGGCGGACTCAGGATGAAGGAAGCCACGTCGGCGCCTGTGGCGAGCGGCGCTCCGGAATCGCCGGGGTTTGACAAAGACGGAATCGCTATTGCTCCCGCGGGCCAGAAGGGTCTTTGGGTGAATTTCGGCGGAGGACGGTTTGTGATTCAGGGTCATCAGGAGGGGCCTTCCGATCTGGCGGAAGCTCTGAGAGACTGCCTGGATCAGCCCGTGATGGATGAGACGGGGCTGACCGCCCGATACGATTTCAGGCTTGAGTTCGCGCCGCCGAATGTGCAGGAGGACGGTTCCGCGCCCAGCATCTTTACGGCTGTAAGGCAGGTGGGGCTTCGCCTCGAGCAGCGTAAAGTTCCCGCGAAAATGATTGTGGTGGATCACGCCGAGAGAATACCGGCTGCAAATTGATCAGCGATGAGCACGGAAACAATTGTTCAGGAAGGTATCCGCGGGTTTCTGCATTTGCCGGAGAGCGAGGACTGCGGCGGGCTTGTGCTGACGCACGGGGCGGGCGCGAACTGCCAAACGGCGCTGCTGGTGGCGGTGAGCGAAGCGTTCGCGAAGAGCGGATTCAGGGTGCTGCGGTGCGATCTCGCGTTCCGGCAGAGGAGGCCGCATGGTCCGCCTTCGCGATCCACGGCGGGCGCGGATCGCGAGGGGCTTCGGACGGCGGTTTCATTTCTGCGCGGGAGAGTGTCTGGGCCGATCGTGCTGGGCGGACATTCGTATGGCGGGCGGCAGGCGACGATGCTGGCGTCGGAAGCGCCTGGGGTTGCGGAGGCGCTGCTGCTGTTGTCCTATCCGCTGCATCCGCCGAATAAGCCGGCGCAGTTGCGGACGGCGCATTTTCCGGAGCTGCGGACGCCGGCGCTGTTCGTGAGCGGGACGAAAGATCCGTTCGGGAGTCCGGAAGAATTGCGCGCGGCGCTCGCTGTGGCGCCGGGGCGGCATGAGCTGCGCCTCATCGAAAACGCCGGACACGATCTGAAGCGTCCGGCGTTCGATTGGGGTGCGATTGTGGCGGAGACGATGCGGCTGATCAGCGGTAGCTGACGACGTTCTGCTTCGACGTGCCGAGGCCTTCGATGCCGAGTTCGATGACGTCGCCATCGGCCATGTACTCGGGCGGTTTGCAGCCGTGACCGACGCCTTCGGGCGTGCCGGTGGAGATGATGTCGCCGGGCAGCATGCTCATGAACTGGCTGATGTAGCTGATGAGCGTGGGGATGTTGAAGATGAGATCGGACGTGTTGGAGTTCTGGCGCATGACGTTATTGCGTTTAAGCCAGAGGTTCAGGTTGTGGGGATCTTTGATTTCATCGGGGGTGGCCATGAAGGGGCCGAGGGGGGCGAAGGTGTCGCAGCTTTTGCCTTTGACCCACTGGCCGCCGCGCTCGAGCTGCCATTCGCGCTCGCTGTAATCGTTGTGGAGGCAGTAGCCGGCGACGTGATTCATGGCGTCGGCCTGGCTGACATAGGAAGCCTTTTTCCCGATGACGACGGCGAGCTCGACTTCCCAGTCGCTCTTGCGGGAGTTTTTGGGGATGACGACGGTGTCGTTGGGGCCGATGATGGAGGACGTCGCTTTGAAGAAGATGATGGGCTCCTTCGGGATGTCCATGTTGCTTTCTTTGGCGTGGCGAATGTAGTTGAGGCCGATGCAGATGAGCTTGGAGGGGCGCGCAATGCAGGGGCCGAGGCGGGTTTCGGCGGAGACTTCGGGCGCGGAGGCGGTGTTGGAGTTGAGCCAGGCGCGGAGGCGGGCGAGGCCGTCGCCGCCGAAGAAGGCCTCGTCGTAATCGCCGATGCCAGAGGCGGAGACGTCAATGCGCTTGCCGTTTTCGAGAAGGACGCCGGGCTTTTCGCGGCCGGGCTCGCCAAAGCGGATGAGTTTCATAGGTCGGGAAGATTCAATTGTAGACCGGAGGATTTGTGATTCGGGTTGACAAGTCACGATTGTCAAGTTTAAGGTATCCTATTGATAGAGAGCATCCGGCATCGGGCACTCAAACGATTTGCGGAGAAGGGCGATCGAAGCGGGCTTCCGGCTGACCGGATCGAGAGAATTGAGAATGTTCTCTCGCTTCTCGAAGCGGCGAGTGCGGCTCAGGATCTGGATCTGCCGGGGCTGCGGCTTCACGCTCTCAAAGGTGACTTGAAGGGCTTCTGGAGCGTCAGATTAAGCGCCAACTGGCGAATCATTTTTCGGTTTGAGGATGGCAACGCGCACGACATCGATTTGACGGATTATCACTGAGCGAGCGAGATATGCTGAAGAACCCTGTTCATCCCGGCCGAGTTATCCGGCACGAGTGTATTGAGCCTCTTGGGCTGAATGTGACGGCAGCAGCGAAGGCATTGAAGGTGTCGCGCCAGGCTCTGAACAATCTGATCCATGGCAAGTCTTCACTTTCCGCGGATATGGCTGTGCGACTGGAGAAGGCCTTTGGCGGTTCGGCGAAGATGTGGCTGCAGATGCAGTGCAATTATGATCTGGCGCGGGCACGGGAACGTAATGTCAAGATAGAGCGCCTGGAGCTGGCTCGGGTTTAGTGATTGCGCGGCAGATTTTCCGTCAACCAATCCACACCTCAACCGTTCCACGCAGTTCCCGGAATGACAATACCAGACGGTGCCCGTTCGTATGGCCGGGATTGCGGGCCAGGAGTACTGTCGCAAAGCCAATGTCCCGGGCGACGTCAAGATTTTTGATTCGATCGTCAACGAATATGCAGTCCTCCGGCTTACGTCCAGTCGCGCTCAGCAAGTGAAAGTAAATGGCCGGATCGGGTTTTCGCGCGCCTACGTCTCCGCTGATCGTCCAGTGAGTCAGCCGATTGTTCAGTCCAAAGCGCTGCCGCAGGGAGAGAGACCATTCGGCAATGTCATTCGACAGGCAGGCGACTTCGAGATTGCAGTGCTCCATTGCATCAAGGAAATCTGTCAGACCCTCGGAGAGGCGATGGCCGTTCAGATAATCATCCTCGAGGGTACCAGGGTCACCAGCCGCACCGAGGGAACGCCAGAGGCTGAGTGAACTACACTTTCCCAGGCTGCAGTGCAGATAGAGATCTTCGATTTCGCGATTGTTCAATGTGCAACCGAGAGATCGGGCATAGGGGATGAGCAGTTCCGCGACATCGTCCTGAGCAGCGTAAATAACTCCCATCGCATCGAGTACCACGAGAGGCTCAAGCATAGAGTTCAAGCCTGAGTGATTCCTGCTTGCCGGAGTTCGAACTGGTGCGCGCGCAAGACAGCGAGTACATCGTCCTTCTGCATCCTTCTATTTTGCGATATTCGCGGGGTTATTTTAATGCCTTCAGACAATCGTCCAGCGTTTCGTCCAGGCGGCGGTAGAGGAGTGCGTTGAAGTCATTGGCGCCGTGTCCGGCTTGTTCCTGCTGGAGGGCGCGGATGTATTCGAGACGATCTTCGGGGCGAACGGCGACTGGTGGATAGCCGGCGCGGATCAGGATCAGGTTCATCAGGAGGCGGGCGGTTCGTCCGTTGCCGTCGTTGAAAGGATGGATGTCCACCAGACGCAGATGCGCGGCGAACGCCGCGTCTGGTGTGCTGTCGATGTATCCGAGCCAACGGGCAAAGTCGTTCATGAGGGCAGGGATCTCAG
>CAZPZE010000210.1:0-1989 GCA_964590625.1 uncultured Solibacteraceae bacterium | reverse complement strand
GGCTTCGGCCATGTCCCAGATGATCTGGCGCTTGTCCTTGTATTTGGGAGTGTGGATATCGAGGAAGAGCGCCATGACCTGCGAGCAGCAGGTGCCGAACTTAACGGGCTTGCGGGTCTTCGACTGGGACATGCGCCACAGTTTGGGGTAATCGAGCGGGCGGTGTTCGATTTTGTCGACGACGTGGGGCCAGCGCCAGCCGGTGTAGATTTCGTTGAGCAGAGTGCCGGGCGGGTAGTGCAGCCACGGAGCGGTGGTTTCTTCGGGCTGCAGGTAGTCGCCTTCGAATCCGGCCCAGCGCTGGAGCGGGTAGTGGTGCCAGGCGCGGCCGGCCATGTCTTCGTCGACGTGGAAATCGCCGTGGGTGAGGATGTCGATGCCGGAGCGTTCCTGGTCGCTGATGACTACGGCGTAGGCGTCCTGGAGTTTTTCGCGGTAGCGGACGTCCTGCATGCAGGTGTCGAGGGGGCGGCCCCACATGCTGACGTCGAACCAGCGGGGGCGGGGGAATGAGCCGGTAGTAGTGCTGGGTAGGATGAGGTCTTTCGTGGCGGTGAACATGGCGGTTCTCTAAACGGGCATTTTATGCCAGGGCGTTCTGCGGGCGGGCTCGTAGTGTTCTGCGGAGGTCAATTCTATGTCAGACAACGCCAACTTCATTCACAGTCTTTACGCTGCCTTCTCGCGGGGCGATATCGCCACGGTGCTTGCGGGCCTTGCTCCGGAGGTGGAGTGGGTTTGCGAAGGGCCCGCGTCGCTGCCGTTCTTTGGAACGTTCCGGGGGCCGGAGCGGGGTCGCGAAGTTTTTCGAGGTTCTCGGGACTACGCAGAGCGCTCAGACACTCAGGATCGAGGAGACGTACGCCGCGGGCGATCAGGTGATTTCGATCGGACGCTATTCGTGCATTGTGAATGGCACGGGAAAGACGATCGATTCAGCGGTGGCGCATATCTTCACGGTGAAGAACGGACAGGTGGTGCGGTTGCTCGACTTCATCGACACCGCGCTTGCCGTCGAAGCGTACACGCCGGTGATGGCCGGCGCGGGCGGCCTGACATTTCAGGCCCGCGCCGATATATGCTGGAGTGCATGAATCGCCGCAGGTTTCTTCAGAACAGCGCATTTGGATTGGGTGCGGGGCGTGGACTGCTGGCGCAATCCGGGCGCGATATGTCGGCCGAGATTGTGCAGTATGGGAAGCCTGTCTTCGATCTGCACAAATTTTCGTCAACGCCGATCAAGATCGCGTCCATTGAACTGCTGAAGGCCGGCAATGTGTATCTGCTGCGGACGCGGTCGACGGATGGCGCCGAGGGGATTGTGCAGTGCAAGGACATCGCGGATTATGTGCCGATCCTGGCGCATCGGGTGATGCCGCATTTCCTGAATCAGGACGCACGCGATCTGGAGCATCTGGTCGATGAAGTCTATGTGACGAATTCGAATTACAAGCTGGCGGGGCAGGAGTTCTGGTGTCCGGTGGCGTATGTGGAACAGAGCCTGTTCGACCTGATGGGAAAGACGCTGAAGAAGCCGGCGTCGGAACTGATGGGCGGGGCGATCCGGAAGGAGATTCCGGTTTATCTGTCAGGGTCGGCGCGTGAGCTGCCGGCGGACGACGAGGTGGAGATCTATGTCCGCGGCGTGGAATACACGGGCGCGAAGGCGGTGAAGTTCAAGATCGGCGGGCGCATGAGCGATAACAGCGACGCGACGCCGGGGCGGACCGATCGAATTCTGGAACTGGCGCATCAGAAGCTGGCGAGCAAGGTGACGCTGATGGCGGATGCGAACGGGTCGTATGACGCGAAGAACGCCATCGCGATGGGGAAGCGGCTGCAGGAGATGAAGTATCTATGGTTCGAAGAGCCGTGTCCGTGGGAAGAACTGAGCGAGACGAAGAAAGTGGCGGACGCGCTCGAAATGAAAGTCGCGTTCGGCGAGCAGAATTCGAGCCTGTGGCAGTTCCAGTGGATTGTGGATAACAA
>CAZPZE010000209.1:0-8275 GCA_964590625.1 uncultured Solibacteraceae bacterium | reverse complement strand
CATGTTGGAACCCATCCGGCCGAGACCCACCATTCCCAGTTGCATTACGATCCTTTCGTTTTACGAACTTTTCCCGCGCTTCACCCGGACAGCGGGCCGCGGGGTTTCCGGCTCCCAGAGGCGAAAGCCACCGGCGAACGCGTTGTCATTACTGCCGGCGCGCGCTCCCGCGGGCAGTTTGTTCAGCATCTTGACGTTGCCGCCGCCGATTACCACATAGTCGGGTTCGAGCGCCGCCACCAGGCGTTCCACCACGTCCTTCACATAGCGACGCCACTTCTTCTTGCCATGCCTGTCCAGCGATTTCTGCCCGACGTAGTCTTCATAAACGCCCTTTCGATAGGGCAGATGACTGAGCTCCATCGGCTGGACAACGCCGTCCACGATCAGCGCCGTGCCAAGCCCGGTTCCCAGCCCTAAAAACAGCATCGTGCCTCCGTGATAACTGCCAAGCGCCTGCATGGCGGCGTCGTTCACCACTCTGACGGGGCGTCCGAATGCCTTTTCGAATTTGAATCCGATCCATCCTTTCCCGAGATTGTGCGGTTCAGCCATGATGCGATTGCGCAGCACCGGGCCGGGATAGCCGATCGAGATGTGGTCATACTTCCATCCGGCGGCGGCTTTTTTCACGCCGCTCACCATCCTGCGGGGTGTCATTTTCGGGCCCGAATCGAATCGCCGCGGCTCGGTTTCTCCGGTGGCGAGCAGCTTCACGTGAGTCCCGCCCACGTCCAGCACAAGGACTTTCATCGCATTCCCCTCTCCCTGCTTAAGACGACGTTCGGCCGACAGAGGCCGCGTCGGCCCGATCCATCCATCCCGCCGGATCTTCGAGGAGCCGGCCCGCTTCCGCCGGACCCCAGGTTCCAGGATCGTATTCGTAGACCGGCGTGGCGTTGTCGAGCACCGCGTTGACGATTCGCCATTGCGCCTCGATGGCGTCTTCGCGCGCGAACAGAGACTGATCGCCGCGCAGGGCATCACCGAGCAGGCGTTCATACGGAGTCATTTCATCGCCACGCTGGTGAGTTGCCACCAGTTCGACGTCTTCACCGTTCATCAGCTCACCCGGCTGCTTGACCCGCATCCGCAGCGCAATCACAACTTCCGGACTCAGGCGCAGGCGAATGCGATTGGGTCGCCCCGGCAGGTTTTCCAAAAACGTCTCGCGCGGCGGATGCCGCAGATTGACGAGAACCTCCGTGCAGGTTATCGGCAGGTTCTTCCCGGCGCGGATATAGAACGGCACACCCGACCATCGCCAGCTATCGATGTAAAGCCGCACCGCCGCGTAAGTTTCGACAGTCGAATCCTTCGCCACACCCTCTTCATTGCGATAGCCCCGAAACTGGCCCCGCACGATATCGTTCGGCGTCAGCGGACGGACGGCTTTCAGGGCGCGCGCCTTCTCGTCGCGCACCGCGTCGTGATCATTGCCGGCCGGAGGATCCATCGCGAGGCATGCGAGGATCTGCAGAAGGTGATTCTGCACTACATCGCGAATCGCGCCCGCTTCTTCATAGAATTTTCCGCGTCCCTGGACACCGAAATTCTCCGCCATTGTGATCTGAACCGAGCTGACATATGTGCGGTTCCAGAGAGGCTCGAGAAACAGGTTGGCGAATCGGGCATAGAGAATGTTCTGCACCGCCTCTTTGCCGAGGAAATGATCGATTCGAAAGATCGAAGGCTCCGGAAAGTACTGGTAGAGAATACGCTGCAGGTCGCGCGCTGATTTCAGGTCGCGTCCGAAGGGCTTTTCGACGACGACACGGGCATTTTTTGCGGTGCCCGACTGCGCCAGGCCTTCCGCGACCGGCGCGAACATGCTGGGCGGAATCGCGAAATAATGCAGCGGGCACTTCGCGCCCTGCAGATGCTTTGCGAGTTCGGCAAACGTAAAGACATCGCGGTAATCGCCATCCACGTAGCGCAGCAGAGAACAGAGCTTCGCGAAAGCCTGCTCATCGACGCCGCCGTGACTGGCAATGCTGTCACGCGCGCGCGCTTTCAACTGATCGAGGTTCCAGCCTGCTTTGGCGACGCCCACGATTGGAATATCCATGCCGTGGCGTTTTACGAGTGCATGAAGCGCGGGAAAGATCTGCTTGTAAGCCAGATCGCCCGTGGCTCCAAAGAAAACGAAGGCGTCGGAATTTACATCGCTCATCGGCGTTTGTACCTTCCCAATACTGGTTATCGCACGGTGATCCGCGCGGAGACCGAAAACAGCGATGCTCTACAGTTGGAGAAGGAGCCCCGGGTCACTCGCATTGCACATCGGTGAATCATTTCGGTTCAGTCTTCTGGCGATCCGGCACAATCCTGTCCGGTCGATGCTGACAGCGCTTGGGATGGTGATCGGCACCGCATCCGTCATCCTGGTGGTCACCATCTCGCTGACGAGCCAGGATTACATCCTGCAGCAGATCGAAGGCGTGGGATCGAATATGATCTTCGCGTCGTATGAGATCGGCACCCAGTCGTCATCGGCAGAGGTCAGCGGGGACTTCATCAAGCCCGCCGACGTGCAGGCGGTCCGCGAGGAACTGGCCCCGCGAATCACCGCCGCCACAGGAGTGGAGAGCAACTACGATTCCATGTTCCTCGACGGCCGCGAGCAGCATCTGCTGGTGATTGGGACGGATCAGTACTACCAGCAGGTCCGGAACATCGTGGTTCTCGCCGGGCGATTTCTCGAAGCGGGCGATATCAACCTGCGCCAGAAGGTGGCGCTGCTCACCGAGAAGCTTGCGACGAGTATCTATGGCAGCCAGCAGGCCGCCATCGGAAAGAACATCAAGATTCACGGACTGCAGTTCACGGTTATCGGAACGTTCAAGGAGAAGGTTTCCACATTTGGCCAATCCGAGCTGAACGATAAGAGCGTTGTCATTCCGATTACCGTACAGAAGTATTTTGTGCCGGTGGATCGCATCGACCCCATGTACGTGCAGGTGCGCAACGCACAGGACGTGGAATCCGTCACGACGGAGGTGCAGGAACTTCTGCAGAGCCGCCATCGCGCGGGCGCCACGTATAAGGTCGAAAACCTGACCGGAATCCTGGCGGCGGCGAAAGACATCGCGCTGGTGCTGTCGCTGGTGCTGGTCCTCGTCTCGGCGATCGCGCTGGTGATCTCCGGGATCGGGATCATGAACATCATGCTGGTGACGGTCACGGAGCGGACGCGCGAAATCGGGCTGCGCAAAGCCGTGGGCGCGCCGCGGAAGGATATCCTGCTGCAGTTTCTGCTGGAGGCGGTCATTATCAGCCTGGCCGGCGGCACGATTGGCATCGTGATCGGAGTGGCAATGCCGCTCAGCGTACGCTTTCTTACCGATCTGAACATTCCGATCTCCATCTGGTCGATCGTAATTGCGTTTTCGGTTTCGAGCCTGGTGGGGCTGGTTTTCGGGCTTCTGCCAGCGAGCCGCGCGTCCCGCTTGAATCCGACCGAAGCGCTGCGCTACGAATAGTTCATGCGCATTTTTCGTTTTCTCGCGGCGGTGGCCGCGGCGGCGCCACTGTGTGCGTTCGCTGAAACCCACACGATGACGATGAAGCAGGCGGTGGATCGCGGCCTGTCCAACAATCCCGATGTCACGATGGCGAAGCTGGATGAGCTGAAGGCAATCCAGGGGATCAAGGTGGCGCAGGCGCCGTTCTATCCGCGGATCGGCGCGGGTACCGGTTTGGCTTATACGAACGGCTTCCCGCTCAGCATCGACGGCTCTGCGCCGTCCATCGTGCAGGCGAAGGCGAATGAATACCTGTTCAATCAGCCCCAGCGGTATGCGATCAAGCAGCAGCGCGAGAACGCGAAAGGCGCCGGATTCGCCACGGCGCAGAAGCGTGACGAAATCGCTTTCCAGATCGCGTCTCTGTATCTGGATGCCGACCGCGCCAACCGTCTGATCGATACCGCGCGCGGCCAGATCACCAGCTTCGAGAAAGTGCTGAGCACGATCCAGGCGCGCGTGGAAGAAGGCCGCGAGCTCTCAATCGACAGCAGTCAGGCGCAGGTGAATCTCACGCGCGCCAAGGTGCGGCTCAGCGATCTCGAATCCGATCGCGATACGGCGGAGCGCAAGCTGGCGATTGCGCTCGGATACGGCGCGGACGACCTGGTGGCGCCCTCGAGCGATGAGCGCACTGAGGCGCCGCAGACGCAGGACGAAGCGGCGGCTGTGCAGACTGCGCTCGCGGCAAGTCCGGAGATCAAGCGTATTCAGTCTGAGCTGGTGGCGAAGGGGCTTGAGGTCAAAGGGACCGAGGCCCGGCGTTTGCCGCAGGTGGATCTGGTGGCGCAGTACGCCCTGTTCGCGAAGTATAACGATCTGGACCAGTATTTCGCGCGTTTCCAGCGCAACAATGGCGAGCTGGGGGCTTCGATTCAGTTCCCGTTATTCGCCGGAGTCGGCATAAAAGCGGAGATTGCGCAGATCGATACCGATCGAAAGCACCTCGAGGTCGAGCTTCAGGCCGCGAAGGCGAATATCCAGATGGCGGTGCACCAGGCGTATCAGGGAATCGACCGTTCGAAGCTCGCAAATGATCTGGCGAAACAGGATCTCGATCTGGCCCGCCAGAGGCTGACGCTGGTGCTCGATCAGCTTAACGACGGCCGCGCTACGCTACGCGATACGGAACAGGCGCGCATCGATGAAGGGGAAAAGTGGATCGCGTTTTACGACGCGCAGTTCAATCTCGAGCGCGCGCGGCTGGAGCTTCTGCGCCAGACGGGTGCGCTGGTGGCGTCGCTGCAGTAGCGCTTACTGGAACGAGATGCGGTCTTTGTGAGCTTCGATCTTCGCGAAGTCGACGCCCGGCACTTTCTTCAGATCGTCGAGGCTCTTGAACTTCCCGTGCTTATCGCGGTAGGCGACGATCGCCGCCGCCTGGCTGCGAAGCAGCGAGAGGCCGCTTTCGAGATCGATGGATTCAGCGGTGTTGATGTTGATCGGCGGCAGGGCCTGAGCCGGGAATGCTTTGGAGAGATAGTCGAGAACCGTGGTGTAGTCCGCGTCGCTCAACTGCATGCCGCGCCCGACCATGGCGGACATGGTGGCATCCCAGCCAGCTTTGTCCTGATGGAGTGAAGCAGCGCGTTCCGGTTCATGGCATGTACCGCAGGCTCGAAGGGTGACGTCTTTACCCGGAAGATCGGGAAAACCCTGCGCGAAAACGACTCCGGAAAGAACGATTGCAGCACAAACAAGTTTCACCATCCGCATACAACACCATGTTAATCCAAAGGCGAATCGCTTGTGTTATTTCGTGAGTACTTTTACGTTGACGAATTGATGTGGATAGAGCTTTCCGTCTTTATTTTCGAAGGTAGCTTTGAGCTTGATCGTACCGGTCTTCTCGTCGATCTGATTGTCCATCCCACTCAGGACTCCGGTGGCAAGCCTCGCTGATGACGTATTATTCCACGCTTCGACAGTAGGACGTTTTCCGGAATCGAATAATTCGCGAATTTGCTGGACAAACTTTTCCGGAAGTGTGAATAAAACAGAGATTGGCTCAACCTCTGCGATCGTGACGATGGGGTCTGTTGGTTGAACCATGTTGCCGGGTTCGATCATACGGAGGCCCGCGATGCCGGATACCGGCGCTTTGATTTGTGTGTCGGCAGCTGCGGCTCTCAGCTCTTCCATTTCTTCCTGTAGCGCCTGCATTCGTTGTTGTTCGAGATCGCGTTCAGCCTGGCTTGCTCCTGTCATCTTGTCTAACCGCTGGCGAAGGATATCTATCTGACGCTCATCGCTCGCGAGTCGCTCTGTCGGCGCCGTCCGGCCGATCACTGCAATAACGTCGCCGGCATGTACCTGTTCGCCTTCCTGAAAGTTCACCGACTTGAGTGTGCCCTGCATCGATGCGCGGACGACCACAACGCTCGCCTCCACCGTACCGAGTCCGAGCAGTCCTTCATTCGCCGAAGAGTTCGCGGTTTGCGGTGATCTGCTCCCGCCATTGCGGCCGGGCCCAGGCCTGACCCGTAGTGGGCTGGCTATCGCTTTCGCTGGAGTGGTCGGCGTCGCGGCAGGCGGAGCGGCGGCGACTGCCGGTGAAGCGGTGGCGGTGAACCAGGCGAGCGGAGCCGCGATCATGAGCATTACGGTTAGAGCGAGCCACGTCATACCGCGTGAGAGCGTCGACGAATCCAGGATTCGTTGAATGCGGCGGTCTGTGCTGCTGTATCGCGACATCGGAACGCCGTGATAGTGACGCGGAAGTGCGCGGCGCTTCATGAAATCGAGAAGGACACCCGCATAAGCAGCGCGGTCGGTGGTCACCGCGATAGCGGCATCGTCACTCAGTTCTTCTCCCGCGCGCACGATCTTCGAATGCAGGAACCAGGCCGCGGGACTGAACCACAGCAGGGCGCGATGAATCGCGGAGAGCAACTGCACAGCCGGATCATGACGATCGATGTGCGAGCATTCGTGCGCGAGCACCGAATCCAGTCTCGCGTCTTCCCAGTCACTCCAATCCTCCGGCAGAACGACGGCGGGACGAAAGATGCCCAGTGTCGCAGGCGACTCGATATCGCCTGATGCAAAGAAATCCCGATCTGTTCGCCGGCTGCGTTGGCGAATGCGCCAGCTCAACACCAGACCGACGACGATGCGAAGAAACATTCCGGCGGTGACGATGGCATAGAACATCAGCCCCGCGCGATACCAATTGAATTTCTCCGGCTCCGGCGCGGCAGTCGCGGGCGCAGAGGGCGCGGTTGCGCTGAAGTCGGCCGATATAGGTTGTACCTGCGCTTGTGCCGGCGCGCGAAGAATGTGGATCGGCAGAACCGGCAACGTCATCGTGAACACCGGAATCAGGAGCGATCCGAGGAGTAGCGCAATCCACCCCGCGAGGCGGAAGGCAGGATCCTTTATCCGAACCAGCCAGATCAGTAACGCGCCACCGAAGATCAGGATCGTCGACCGCAGCCCCCACTGCGCCAGAAACGTGAGCGGATTCATGATTTCTTTCCTTTCCGCGCCGCGATTTTTTCGGCAAGCCGCTGGAGTTGCTTCGGTTCCAGCACCTGATTATCCACCAAACCGACGAGAAGGTCTTCCACCGAGCCATTGCAGAATCGATCGATTAACTGCTTCGCGGCTTCGACCGCCACACCGCGCTTTGACTCCGCCGCCGAATAGAGGAATGCGCGTCCCTGCACGGCATGGGTGACGTAGCCCTTCTCCTCGAGATTGCGGAGAACCGTACGAATCGTCGAATCCTTGAGATCGCGCTCAGCCGCGAGGTCTTCGCGGCATTGCTCCGCAGTGCACGCGGGATGGGTCCAGACGTAATCGAGGATGAACTGCTCGAGCGGCGTCGGCCCTTTGCGAGTGTTAAACATTCTAGTGTTATTTTTTATAACATATAGGAATGTATGTCAAGCCCCTTGCTTCCGGCGTTTCAAAGGACTAGGCTGGGAGCGGAAAAAGGAGGTCTATGACGACTCTTGCCGTTCGCCACCAGAAGTTTTCCATCGTGAATATCATTACTGGTGTGGCGGTGATTCCGACCGCTGTTCTCGGCTTGCTCTTCTTCATTGAGAAGCTGATTTACAGATAGAAATCGCTTCAAACGCGCGGCGTGCGCAGAAGGTCCGTGACGTCGTCGATTTTATCGTCCATGCGGCGAATCTTGTCGGCGAGCAACTGGATTTCTGCCTCGGCGCGGCGGTTCACTTCATAGTCCAGCTCGCTCCGCAGGCGGTCCTTCTTATCCTGCCGGTTCTGGCTCATCATGATGACCGGCGCCTGCACGGCGGCAAGCATCGATAGAAACAGGTTCAGCAGAATAAACGGATACGGATCCCACGCGGCCCTCCCCAACACCACATTCGCGATCGTGTAGCCGCAGAGAACAACTCCGAACGTAATAATAAATTTCCAGGAGCCACCGAAGCGTGCGACACTGTCCGCGACGTGGTCACCGGTGGTTTCCTGTTCTTCAATAATTTCGTTCGCATTGCGCGCCGCGCGGCCCCGCACCAGTTGCTGCGCGGCGTGAAACTGCCGGCCCAGCACCGCCATCATGTCCATGCCCGCATGCGGCTTGACCTGGAGCAGCGTCAGGATGTCGTGCCGGTCAATCTCGATGCAGACGGTGGGTTCCATCGCGATCGCGCCGGTTTCGTGCACCGTCTGCGCCACCATGGAGGCGAATCCGAAGAAGTCCCCCGGGCCAGGCGTGTCGACGAGGACCTCCTGTTTGTCGTCATCGACGGTCCGGACTTCCACGGAGCCGGAGA
>CAZPZE010000208.1:0-1642 GCA_964590625.1 uncultured Solibacteraceae bacterium | reverse complement strand
GATGCTCCGGAATCTGCTCGAAACCCGCTTCCATCTCGCGCTGCGCCACGAAACGAAGATGCTGCCTGTTTATCAGCTCGTGATCGCCAAAGGCGGCCCCAAACTCCCCTCGCCGAAATCCGACAGCGACCTGCCCCCCGGCCACGCAGCCGAATCCTTGCCCCGCGTTCAGGACGGCAGCTTCCTCTTCCAGAACGTTTCCATGCCCACCTTCGCCGCGGAACTTTCGGAGTTAAGAGGAATCGAACTGCCCGTTGTCGACGAAACGCACATCGCCGGAATTTTCGACATCACGCTGAAATCCGCCGCCAGCGCGATACTGCGGCCCGACGGCCCCTCGCTTTTCACGCTCCTCCAGGAACAGCTCGGGCTCCGCCTGGTCGCCGCAAAATCTCCCATGGACATGCTCGTAATCGAACACGTGAACAGGCCTTCGGCCAATTAACGGACCGGCAGTTTGCTCAGCCGCTTCAACGCCTCGATATCGAGCTTCCCCTGCTCATCGTCCTCACGCGGCGTTTCCAGAATAAACGGCTTCGTTCGCAGCTTCGGATGAGTCAGCAGCAGCCGGAAACCGGCCTCGCCGATCATCCCCTGCCCGATATTCGCGTGCCGGTCGAGATGCGAGCCCAGTCCGCCCTTCGAATCGTTCGCGTGGATCACCTTCACCAGATCCATCCCGAGAATTCGCTCCGCCGACGCCACCGTCTGCTCCAGCCCCGCCGCCTCCACGATATTGAACCCCGCCGCCAGCAGATGGCAGGTATCCAGACAATATGCGATCGGCAAATCCGTTTCCCGAGCCGTCAGATCGCGAATCATCCGCAGCTCTTCGAACCGCTGGCCAAGCTGCGCACCGCTCCCCACAGTGTTCTCCAGCAGCACCGTCAGCCCTGCCGCTTGAAAACCAGCCGACGCCTCTGCCAGCCCCAACGCGAACGCCGCCAGCCCCTGTTCGATCGACTGCCCCTTGTAATTCCCCGGATGCACCACCAGGTAATCCGCGCCGATGTCCTTCGCCCGATCGAGCTCGCCCCGGAACGAGAGCACCGATTTCGCCCGAATCTCCGGCTCGAGCGTCGCCAGATTCACCAGATAATTCGTGTGGATCACCAGCGGCCGCAGATCCAGCCGCTCACGCGCCGCCATCAGCCGCTTGATATCCGCCGGATCAGGCTTCGACGCCCGCCACGTCCGCGGACTCGCCGAAAAAATCTGAAACGTGTTCCCGCCCAGCCGATGTGCCTCGAGCGCCGCATTCTCGAGCGACTTTGACCGTGATGTATGGATACCGATTCGCAAGGCGGGTTTTCGCAGGGCGCGGCTTCCGCCCGGCGCTCACTCCGAAGGATACCCCGCGTGCGCCATCACTCTTCCGTCCGGTATCGGGAGCCGGAACGACAGAATCCCAGAGCGTGTCCGAACGCGCCCCGCAAGGCTGTGCAATCAGTCCCCCTCAATATTGTGCCTGTGCACATCCCACCGCAGATACGTTTCCATAGCCTCAGCGAGCGCTGAACCGCACAGCGAGCCATTCATCGCCGCATGATGTTCGAAACCATTCCTGCAGATATACCGCATCAGCTTCTGCAACTGTGGCACCTCCACAACCGCGCGATTTCCGAATGTCACAAGCGAATCG
>CAZPZE010000207.1:0-1557 GCA_964590625.1 uncultured Solibacteraceae bacterium | reverse complement strand
GAATTCGCATTGAAATAGCCGCCGCCATTCGTGCCGAGCTGCTTGATCGCCTCCTGCGAAGCGACCGGCCCCTGCGCGATCGTCTGCTTCGCGCCCTCGATCGTCGTCACTTCCGTATACGGCTTGAAATTCTGGATCGCGCCCTGAGATACATAAAGCAGGCCCGCAACAATTGAAATCGGCAGGAGTACGTACACAGTTGCCCGCGTAACGTCCACCCAGAAATTGCCGACTGTCTTCTTCTCGGTCCGCGCGAATCCACGGATCAGCGCTACTGCCACTGCAATACCGGCGGCCGCCGACGCGAAGTTCTGCACCGCCAGAGCTGCCATCTGAACCAGGTAACTCATCGCGGCTTCGCCGGAATACGCCTGCCAGTTGGTGTTCGTCACGAAACTGGTAGCCGTGTTGAATGCCAGATCCGGAGGCACCTGAGCCGCGCCGAAATGCGCAGGATTCAGGGGGAGAAATCCCTGCAGCCGTTGAAGAAAATAGGTCAGCAGAAAGCCGAAGATGCTGAAACTCAGCAGCGACGCGGTGTAGATCGTCCACCGCTGCTCCACATCTTCCCGGATCCCCGACACCTTATAGGTGAGGACCTCCAGCCACCGCAATACGGGATGCATGAAGGTCCGTTGCCCTTCAAATACCCGCGCCATATAGGAGCCCAGCGGCTTCGCGGTGATCAGGATCAGCGCGAAGAAGATCGCAATTTGTAAAACACCGATGCTCGTCATAACAGTCCTCTCAGAACCTCTCCGGCTTCAGACGCGCGTAAATCAGATAAACGAACAGGCCCAGTGAGGCAATTCCGGCGATAACGTAGTCCATGGTTTCTCCTCTCTGAACCTAGAGCTTGTCGCAGGCCCGTGTAAAGGCCCAGCACAACAGCAGGAACCCGCACCCAATCGCGATATAGAACGAATCAAGCATCTTCTTACTCCATTTCTCTGAAAATGACTTCATGACCCGCGCGCCGCAGCGCGCCGGCAAGAACTTCGTCAGCCGTCGGCCACACCCGGCGCTTCCTTCCGCCCAGAACCACGATCGATCCCGGACTCAGAACGGAAATCAGCGTCTGAATTTTGTCTCTGCATAGATAGATATGAACGCTCGTCTCGACCGGACTCAGACCGGCGATCTCGCGAAAGCGCTTCTCGCTGAACTCAACGGAAACGGGCGGAGTTTCGAGCGGCAGCGGATACCGCACCACTTGGGGAACCAGCAGCGTGATTCTCGCCCCCAGGCTGCTGGCCAGACTTCCGGCTTCCTTCAGCGCGGCAAGCGTCGACTCTACAGACGTGAACACAACCGAGATGTTGAGCCGGCGTTCCGCCTCTTCCGCGCCCGGCGGAACAGGCACGCCGGTACCAGGGATCAGGATTTTCTGAATGGCTGGGAACATTTCCTTCCGCCCTTCCACATCCAGAGCGTATTCAGAAAGCCCGAAAGAAGTCATAGAAAACCCATTAGGAATTTGTGAAAAGGGACGTGCACCGCTCAGGCCGCGCCAACGCGCTCCTGTCCCGTCGCGGGCAGTATCACGTAACTCATTCG
>CAZPZE010000206.1:0-3620 GCA_964590625.1 uncultured Solibacteraceae bacterium | reverse complement strand
CCCTGCGGCGGCTGGGCAATTGCGGGGATGCCCGCGATGATCGGCAGAAAAGCGAAGGTCAAAATCAAAATCGTATTTTTCATCGAACCTCCTGAGAATCCACAAGACACCGGTCGGCCGGCTCTGCAAACGCTTGCAGGCCCAGCCGTGAATATATCGCGATTGCGTCGCGGCTTCAAACTCAATTTTGCGAAGTGTCGCCGCCAAATGAGAATGTCCTATTAGTGCCAAATAGAAATGTCCGGTTGACGGGTCCAGGCTGGGGAGGTGAAAGAACAAGGAGTTCTCACCATGACCCAGCGGGACAGAGACCGGCTGGTAGTGCTCAGGAAAGCACAGAAGAAGCTGATCACGCAGAACCAGGCGGCCAGGGAGCTGGAGATGAGCGAGCGGCACGTACGGCGGCTGCTGGTACGGCTTCGCGAGACGGGCGACAAAAGCGTGATTCACGGCCTGCGGGGACGCGAATCGAACCGCAGACTCAGCGCGGAGACGCGGGAGAAAGCGGTGCGTATTTTGTCCGAACAGGTCTATCGCGGTTTCGGTCCCACTTTGGCCCGCGAGTATCTGGCGAAAAAGCACAAGCTTGCGATCGGACGCGAAACCCTGCGTCAGCTGATGCGGCAGGCCGGACTATGGCGAAGTCGCAGGCAGAAAGTGGAAGCGGTTCATCAGTGGCGACAGCGGCGGAGTGCGCGCGGCGAGATGGTGCAGTGGGACACTTCCGAGCACGACTGGCTGGAGGGCCGGGGCGAACGTCTCTATCTGATCCACATGATCGACGACGCCACAAGCGAACTGCTGGCGCGGTTTGTGCCGAGCGATTCGACCGAACAGAACATGCGGCTGCTCCGCACATATCTGGAGCGCCATGGCAGGCCGTTGAGCTTTTACACGGACAAGGCCAGTATGTTTCATACAACGCCGAAGGTCTCCCGCAGTCAGATGGATCTGGCGCGCAACGAGCGCGAACCGCCACCAACACAGATCGGCAGAGCCCTGAGAGAACTGAACATCGTCTGGATCGCGGCGCATTCACCGCAGGCGAAAGGACGGGTCGAACGCAGCTTCGGAACGGCGCAGGACCGGCTGGTGAAGGGGCTGCGGGTAGCGGGAGCCTGTACGCTGGACGAGGCCAATCGCTATCTGGAAACCGAATTCCTGCCGTGGTGGAATCAGCATCTGACCGTCATACCGGCCAGCGCCGTGGATGCGCACCGGCCGCTCGAACCGGCGCACAATCTGGATGCCACTCTGTCAACGGTGGAAACGCGTCAGGTGAACAACGACTACACGCTGCAGTTCCACGGCAGGTTGTTGCGCATCGAGCCCGCCTCGATCATGGCGGGTCTGCGCGGAGCGCCAGTGCGTGTCGAGAAGCGGCTCAATGGCGAAATCTGTGTGCGCTTCCGCGAACGCTATCTGGCTGTTACGGCGATCGATCAGCGGCCTGCGCCGGCAAAATCCGCCGCGCCGGTGCCTCCCGGCAAGCGCAAACATCCCGGCCCATCACCGGCAGCACGGGCTGCCATGAACCACCTTCTGCGCCAGCCCGGAATGCCGGTGTGGGCGGCAGGCAGAATCGACAACACCCGCGCTGCTACTCCGGCGGAGTGAAAATCCATGAGGAACGCCGGGCTAAAAGCGCCCGGCGAACTCTCGCGTTTAGTCAGCCCAAAGCCGCGGCTCGGGAGCTTCACCAGAAGCAGTTGTTCGTCCTCTACAGGAAAGCCCTCCGCGTGCAGCGGGCCGGTCAGCCCGGGTGTCATCGAGCACTGGGAGGGCTTGCGCCGACTGCTTCCGGAGCCAACTCCGTCGCCTCGGCTTTGGGCATCCGTTCGGGCGCGACCCCGTTCGGACACCATCAACATAAACCCAATCCTCCGCACCCCGCCTCCAAACCGGACATTTCTACCTGGCAGAGAGCAGGACATTTCTATTTGGCGTTGACATGCGACCGGACATGCGACCGGACTATCGCTGAATTCGAGCCGACCCGCCGCGGGCGAACGCCTTCACCTGGTCGAGCGTAGCCATGGTGGTGTCGCCGGGGAAGGTGGTGAGGAGCGCGCCGTGTGCCCAGCCGAGCTTGACGGATTCCTCGGGAGATTCGCCGTTCAGCAACCCGTAGAAGAAGCCCGCCGCATAGCCGTCTCCGCCGCCCACACGATCGATCACATCCAGTTCGGCCGTGGGAGCGGTATAGAGCTTGCCGTTGATCCAGGCTACCGCGCTCCATGTATGCCGCGAAGTGGAATGCACTTCGCGCAGCGTGGTGGCAACGATCTTCACGCGCGGGAATTTCTTCACCACGTTGTCCATCATGGCCGCGAACGCCCGCGTATCGAGCTTCGATTCGGCTTCCACCTTCGGCCCTTCGACGCCGAGGCCCTTCTGCAGATCTTCTTCGTTGCCCACGAGCACGTCGACATGTTCGACAATGCGCCCCAGCGTTTCCACTGCCCGCGCACCGCCGCCCAGCACCTTCCAGAGCTTCTCGCGATAGTTAAGGTCGAACGAAGTGACCGCACCCGCCGCCCGCGCCGCCTGCATGGCTTCGATGATGAGCGGACCGGTGGTCTGGGAAAGCGCCGCGAAAATGCCGCCGGAATGGAACCAGCGAACGCCCGCACCGAAAATTTCTTTCCAGTCGAAATCGCCGGGTTTCAGAAGCGCGCCGGCTTCGTTGCAGCGGTTATAGAAAACGACAGGGGCGCGGACGCCATGTCCGCGATCGCTGTACACGGCGGCCATATTCGGGCCGTTGACGCCGTTGTGCTCGAACCGCTTGTAGAACGGCTTCACGCCCATCGCTTTGACGCGTTCGGCGATGAGATCGCCGATCGGATAGTTCACCATCGCGGTGGCGACGCCGGTGTTCATCTCGAAAGCATCGGCCAGATTCGCCGCGCAGTTGAACTCGCCGCCACTGACGTGGATATCGCAGTTCCGTGCTTTGCGGAACGGAATGATGCCCGGATCCAGCCGGTGAACGAGAGCGCCGAGCGCAAGAAAGTCGAGCCCGCCTTTGGTGGCGGGAGGGATGTTAAGGCCGTGACTCATGATCGGAAGCCTCAGGTTATCACGCGCCAAATGCTATATTGGCAATAGTTCCGCGAGTGACCCGAAGCGGTGAGGTGGCAGAGTGGTCGAATGCGGCGGTCTCGAAAACCGTTGTACCTTTACGGGTACCGTGAGTTCGAATCTCACCCTCACCGCCAATCTTTTTTCAGCAACTTACAGCTAAGACTGGTATCCAGCGTGCAATAGCGTGCAATGCCGCTGGGGAAACGAAGCTGTATGTCGCTCAAACTTTATCGTCGTCACAGAAAAGAATGCGAAGGCGGACATGCCGAAGATACCAGGACCGGCCAGTTTGAAGAGGGCCGGCGCGGCTGGAGAAAATGCGCGTGTCTGATTCACGCTTCCGGAACTCTCGCCGGCAAATTCAATCGCAGGCAGACAGGTCAATCTGATTGGGACGAAGCCGCTGCCGTTGTCGCGGGCTGGGAGGCGGCGCAGAACTGGACTGGCGACAAGCCACTCGTCTCGACACGAACGGCAGCCGACGTTTCGCCTCGCTCTGACGCGCCGCCGCGGTATGCGATTGACGACGTTCT
>CAZPZE010000205.1:0-2602 GCA_964590625.1 uncultured Solibacteraceae bacterium | reverse complement strand
TCTTTCACGCGGTCGAGAATGCTCTGATTGCGGAGGCTGCCGCGGTTTTCGAAAAGGCTGTCGAAGGCGAGCGACGGATAGAGCTCGACAGGGATGGGCGAGTCCGGGCTCTGCCAGGAAATGTGAGAGCTGTAGGCGAGCGAATAGTTGGTCTCGTGATAGCCGGTCATCGGTGCTTCGCAGGCCAGCACCGCGCTCGACTGCGGCGTTGCATCGCCGACGTGGGAGGCGATCACCTGATCGACCGAGACGCCGGAGTGGATGATGGCGCCTTTCGAAATGTGCGCGCCCGAGAGCAGGCCGCCGGTCATGGCGGGATGGATGCCCTTGCCGGTCGCTTCCTTGATGAAGAGGCCGTCGATGACGTTGATCTTTTCCTTGAGGGGTTCGAGGGGCTGCAGCGATTTGCTGAGCACCATGTCCTTCCCCTGGCCGGTGGCGCTCCAGTGATTCTCATTGACGCCGTTGCCCATGAAGAGCACGGCGAAGCGCTTCGGATAATTCGCCGCGGTTGGCTGGTCGGCGAATGCGTTCAGAGAATCGAGGAACGGCAGCGTCATCGTGACTCCGGCGCCACGAAGAACGGCACGACGTGAAATCTTCGTCATCTTCTACATCCCTTTCTTGTTTTCAGCTACTTTTTCATCTTCAGGGTTGGATTCAGCGCGCGAGGGCGCGGATTTCTCCGCCGGCTCGGCGTAACGCTTGTTGCGGAACTGCGGGCTGGTGGCGATGGTCTCGACCAGCGTATCGAAACGGTAACCGTTTGCCGCGAGGCGCGCTTCCATGGTCGCGATCAGCGGCTCGTCGGAGAGGATCAGCGAACGGTCGAGCGCGTAAGACAGCAGCTTACGGGTCATACCGTCGACGAAGCCTTTCTGACGATGTTCTTTGATGTATTCCTGCACGCCTTTGAAGCCGGCCTCTTCGACGTTGCCGGGGAGCGTGGCGCTGGGGTCGACCGTGCGGCCCGCGAGATCTTTGGTGCGTGCTTCGCCGACCGGGCCATAGCTTTCCAGGGTGAGGCCAAAGACGTCAAAGCGCATGTGGCACTGCGCGCACATCGGATTCCTGCGATGCTCGGCGAGCAGTTCTTTAATGGGCGCGTTGGTTTGCGCCTCATCGTTCGGCAAAGCCGGAACGTTCGGCGGAGGCGCTGGAATGTTCTCGCCGAGAAGACGGGAAACCATCCAGTGGCCGCGCTTCACGGGGCTGGTGCGCAGGCCGGGAGAGTTTTGCGTCAGGAACACCGCCATGGGAATCAGACCGCCGCGCTGATACTGGCCGGCATCATCGATTTTCACCCAGGTGTTGTCCGTCACACTGGCGTTGAGGAACTTCGGCCCCTGGGGCGCATCGGCGGGAAGCACGCCGCGTCCGCCACCCCTCGGTGCGGGAGGCGGCGGGGGCGGAGGCGCCAGCGCGAATTCGGGAACATTGATGCCGTAGAACTTCGCGAGCACCGGGTTGACGAACGTGTAGTTGCCGTAGAGCATGTCGAACACGGATTTGTTGTGCTGCATCACGTCGCCGATGAAGCGGACCGGCTCCTGGAACATGGCTTCGCGAAGATCGTTGGTGAAGTTCGGGAAGCGGTTCCGGTCGACGCCGTTCCAGGTTTCGAAATGGCGGAACTCAAGCCAGTTGCCGCCGAATTCGGTGGCGAAGTCGCGGACTTTATCGTCCTTCATCATGCGGCGCACCTCCTGGAGGAGCACCACAGGATTCTGGAGATCGCCTTTCGCGGCATGCGACAGGAGTTCGTCATCCGGCATGCTGCTCCAGATGAAGTAGCTGAGGCGGCTGGCCAGTTCGTAGTTGCTCAGCGGCACGCCGGCGGGCGAGGGGTTGGTCATCGAAGCCGGAATCATCTTCGTGGAGCTGGTTTTGCCGGCTGGCTTCGAAGACGTCGAGGTTGGCGCGAGATCGAAGCGATAAGTGAAGTCCGGCGACATCAGGATGGAGACGATGGAATCGCGGATGGCATCTTCGTGCGAGAGGCCTTCCTTATCGCGGAGCTGGTGATAGAAGGCGACGATATCGTCGTCTTCGGCTTTGGTCAAAGGACGGCGGTAGGCTTTGGCCGCGAACTTCTGCAGTGCGATGACGTGCTTCGGCTCGGCTTCGGCGTGCATCTTTTCGAGGCCGCGGAGCGTGGCGTTGATGCGATCGAAGTGTTCGGTGATGGCGCCGGGCGCGAGCGGGCTGTTGGTCGGAACCTCGGCGGCCTTCGCGAGGTAATCCGCCTTGAGCTTCATGATGATGGGCTCGTCGGTCACTTCGTGATCGGCGGGGCGGGGTGAGCCGCCTTCATCGCCGCGTCCGTAAACTTCGCCGCTCTGGTTGAAATAGAACTGCACGAAGGTGCGGGCAGTGTGTTCGGCGATGAAATCGAATTCGGTCCAGAGGCGATTGAGCTGCTTGATCTGGGCGTCGTTCAGGATGAGCTGCTGGAGCGCGGTGTCATCCCGGTAGTAGCCCATCACGTTGTGGTAGCCGGCGCTGAGGAGACGGCCTTTGTCCTGGCTGTCATCGGGGAAGTAGCGGCCGCGTTCGGAGCAATAGAACTGATCCGGGAAAACCTCCGCGAAGCGCGCGAAGG
>CAZPZE010000204.1:0-1516 GCA_964590625.1 uncultured Solibacteraceae bacterium | reverse complement strand
TATGGCGACCAATGCATTTGAAGACAGCCGTATTTCCGAAGGAACGATGCACATCGGAGCGCAGCACGTCTCGAACATACCGGTAGCAACCCCCTGGGATGACCCGGGCAAGCGGTTTGCCAGCACGAGCACGCCGGCCGGTGCGCCCGTGGATCGTCCGGTGCGGGGAGTCCTCGGAGCCACGATGCTCACGGGGGCGAGCGTGCGCAACCCGGCAGGGGAGAGTCTGGGAAAACTCGAAGACATCATGATCGACCTGGCGGCGGGCAGGATCGCGTACGCGGTTCTCTCGTTCGGCGGTCTGTTCGGGATCGGGAGTAAGTTCTTCATCCTGCCCTGGAGTTCGCTGAAGTTCGACCAGACGCAGAACGAATTCGTTCTTGATATTCCGCGCGAGGTTCTCGAAAAAGGGCCAGGTTTCGAGAAGAACAACTGGCCGGATATGGGCGATCCCGTCTATGGGGCGAGCATCCACCGGCACTACGGTAAAACGCCGTACTGGGAAAACACGGCGACCAACTTCGGCGGCGATGAGTTCTCCGCGAATCGCTGCCGGGAATAGCAGAACGCACTCATACATACAAGCTGGAGGCAATCATGTCGAAAGTCGCAACGATGGAAGAGTTGTTTCTCGAAGAGATCCGCGATCTTTACGACGCGGAAAAGCAATTGACGAAGGCGCTGCCAAAGATGTCGAAGGCGGCGTGTTCGGAAGAGCTCAAGGATGCGTTTAACGAGCATCTGGGGCAAACGGAAAATCAGGTGGCGCGCCTCGAGCGCATCTTCGCTCTGGTGGGCGAAGACGCAAAGGGTAAGAAGTGCGCCGCGATGTCCGGCCTGATCAAGGAAGGGGATGACATGGCGGATGACACGGAGGAAACCCCGATCCGCGACGCCGGTCTGATCGCAGCGGCGCAGAAGGTGGAGCACTACGAGATTTCGGGGTATGGTTCGGCGAGAACGCATGCCGAGCTGCTTGGCAACACAGAAGCAGCCCGGCTGCTCGAAGAAACGCTTCGCGAAGAGAAAGAGGCTGACGAAAAGCTGAATCAACTCGCGAAGAGCATGATCAACCTGGAAGCGGCGGATATCGCCAGCGATGGCGGTACAAGGACGAGGACCAGAGAAACGGTTTCATCGCGGATGCGGTGAGGCAGGCGTGGGCGGGAGGGTTTCTGCGGTATCCCAGGGGCTCTCCTGCCCCGGTCGAGCCGGAAAGTGCCGCTGGCAGGGACATGCGACTTCAGTGGCGTCGGCTCAAACGCGACTGAAGTCGCGTGTCCGCTGGCGTCACCCAGAAAGGAAAAGGAATGGCTTCCACAGCGTCAGACGTACTGATTGAAACGCTTCTGGATTGGGGCGTGGATACGATTTTCGGACTGCCGGGCGACGGCATCAACGGCATTATGGAGGCGCTGCGAACGCGGCAGGAGAAGATCCGGTTCATTCAGGTGCGTCACGAAGAAGCCGCGGCGTTCATGGCGTGCGCGTATGCGAAATACACGGGAAAGCTGGG
>CAZPZE010000203.1:0-3201 GCA_964590625.1 uncultured Solibacteraceae bacterium | reverse complement strand
TACTACAACCCGGCCGGCATCGCCTTCCAGCCCGGTACCCACATCGAGATGGATGGCACCGTCATCGTTGGGCTCTTCCGGTTTCAACCTTCCGCTACGCCTGTAGGACAAGTCGTTCCGCCCAACGGCTATTCCCAATCGATACGACCGCACTTCATCCCGCTGGCGTCTCTCTACGCCACCAAACAACTCTCGCCGAAGCTGACCGTCGGTTTCGGGATGTTCACCCCGTTCGGCCTATCGGCAAACTCCACCAACTTCAATGACGCCGACCCGAACCTCACGAAATTCGTCTCCCGTTTCGCCGGCACCCGCGTCCGTCTCGAGTCTTACTGGTTTCAGCCGACCATCGCGTACAAGCTCCGTGACAACCTGAGCATCGCGATTGCTCCCACCTTCGTCCATACCCATCTCGAACTCGAGCAGAGCATTCTCAACCCCCTGGGCTACGACGATGGCCTGAAGTTCGGAAGGGTCGCTGCGCCGACGATTCTGCCCGGAGTTCCGGTCGATCTTGCCGCTGCTTTCATCGCGCGATTACTGCCGGAAGGCCGCTCCCGTATCGCCGGAACGGCTAACGCCCCCGCTATCTCTGCCGGTCTTCTCTGGAAGAGTAAAGGCGGCGGGCTGAGCCTTGGAGCCATGTATCGCAGCTCCGTCGTGAATCATCTTTCGGGCAAGGCGTCCTTCGCGTTCGGTGATCAGCCTTATACGCTCGAACAATACATCGGCCCGAGCTTCCTGCCGAACGCCTTCCCCAATCAGGCGATCACCGGAACGTTCCCGATGCCCGCGACATACGGCATCGGCGCTTCCACCACGCGCTTCCGCGGCTTCCGCCTCTCGGCCGATATCCGCATGCAGGACTACAAGAAGTTCAACAACGTGCCGCTGAATTTCTCGATCAACGAAGATACCCCGGGCCTGCAGAACATCGCACTGCCCGCCACGAAGTATCTGAACTTCAATTTCCGCGAATCGTGGAACTTCGCTTTCGGCGTCGAGAAGCCGCTGAATTCCACCATGACGATCCGCGCCGGTTACATGTTCGACATGTCGCCGGTGCCCGATCAGAGCGTGGGCCCGCTGTTCCCGGATGCTGACCGCGACAGCTTCACCATCGGCGCTTCGAAGAAAGCGGGCAGCAAGGAGTTCACCTTCTTCTACGAAGCTATGAATTTCCGTGACCGCGTCACCAATGTTCCCGCCAACAACTATCAGTGGACCAACGGCGCGTATAACAACTTCGCCCACGTTGTGGGCCTGGCTCTCCGGCTGGATAAAGAGAAATGAGGACCCCTGATCGCAGACGCGTTCTCCGGCTGATCCTGCCCATCGTATGCGCGGCGGCTGTCGCACACGCCCAGACTCTCAACACGACCGCGTTCGTCATCATGGGCGAAGGCCTCGCCGCCGGCATGGGCAATTACGGTTTGAGCAGCGTCCTGCAGAATCAGGATTTCGCCGTGTTGGTCGCCGGTGCGATGCACACTGCCATCGAGCAGCCTCTCATACAGCCGCCCGGCATCGGCGATGTGGTCGGCTATCCCGGTCAGGAAGTGCAGGTCCAGAAATATCCGCAGGGCTCGGTCCGGCAATTCTATCTGCCGACCGACAAATCCAAAGACCCCATACAGACGCCGCCCCTGTTCGTCACCAACGTTTCGGTGCCGGGCCTGACCCTTAATGACAGCGTCAGCATGCTGCCGGTGGCGCCGGTTGTACAGCGCGGCAACATGAAGCAGACCATCTTCAATATGATTCTCGGCTTTCCCCAACTCATCATGAACAACGTGCCGCAATGGACGCAGCTCGAATATGCGAAGGCTCTGAACCCCACGGTTGTTCTGGTCGAGCTTGGTTACTACGAAGCGCTGAACGCCGCCGTGCAGGGCGATCCGTCATTGATTCCTTCCCCGAATGACTTCGGCAGCACCTTCAACCGTATTGTCTCCGAGCTGCGCGGCACGCACGCGCAGGTGATCGTGATGACGATCCCGAACCCGATCGATACCGCATACTTCAACTCCGCCGGCGTGGCAGCGGGCATCGTGCAATCGAATGCTTCGGTTCTTACCTCGACGTTCAATATCAACCCGCAGGATTACGTCACCCGCAGAGGCATCGAAGCCATCTCCGATTCGCTGATCAATCCGCTCTCGGGGAGCGGTGCAGCGCTGCCGGCGGGGTCGATTCTTCAGGCGTCAACCGCAACCTCCATCTCGAACGCCATGGCGGCCCTGAACACCCAGATCGTTAATGCGGCCAAAGCCAATGGCGCGGTGGTCTATGACCTGAACGCCCTCCTCCACAGGATCAAAATCGTCGGCGCGGCAGCCGGCGCATCCGCCGTCAACGGCGATTATTTTGGAGGGTTCTATTCCTTCGACGGCGTCTATCCATCCGCTACAGGCCATGCGCTCATCGCGAATGACCTGCTCTCGTTCCTGAATCAGACCTACCACCAGTCATTCGCGATGGTGAACGTCGCGCCCATTGCGGCGGCGGACCCGGCCGTGCAGATCAGACGGCCGCAAGCTGCACTGACGTCCTCAGCCGTCGCTGAAAGAGAGCGCCTTCTGCGGGAGGGCCGGCGATGAAACTGGCTGGTAAACTCGCCTGCTGCGCGCTGGCTCTGATCCCCGGACTCGTGTCGGGTGATCAACCGACCTACATTTTCGATCCGCTCCCAAAGCCGCTCGTCCTGCCGCCCGGTAATGTCGAAACGCTGCCTCTGAACCACGACGGCAGTTTCTTCGGCGACCAGTTCCGCATTGTCGATTGCGCGCCCGGAGTGACTCCGGCTTTTCCTGGCGACACGATCGCGGACGAGGCCAAATACGGCACCTGCGGCAATCAGCTCTTCGGCGGTGCCGCGATCTTCGACAGCCATCTGCGCGGCGCGCTCACCATCGAATTTACGCCCACCAGCCCGACAACGGCGCATTTCACGGTGTCCCAGCACATCATGACCGGCGATGACGGAACTGCTACCGCGCCGCTTGGCTACAACTTCCCGGTCACTCAGAACACCGCATCCGACAGGCTGATGATTTCCTCGGGCGACCTCGATCTGACCACCGGCTATGCCAATCCCAACACCCTCGTCTGGTACGTCCACTTCGAGAACACCGGACTCACGGCGATCAGTAAGGCCAATCCCAACCTCCAGAACGGCCATGACGTGAACTTCCCGGGCCA
>CAZPZE010000202.1:0-3493 GCA_964590625.1 uncultured Solibacteraceae bacterium | reverse complement strand
AGCTTCACTTTCTTTTTGAAATCGTTCATATCCTTAATTTCCGCCGGGCCTATGCTGCCGCCGCTGAACATCCCGATGTACGCGAACTTATCGAGATGCGCGAGTGTGATCCCGTGCGTGTACATGCCGCCCATGGAGAGCCCGGCCATGGCGCGATGGGGTTGATCGGCGATCGTGCGGAAATTCGCGTCGATGAAGGGAATCATCTCTTCAATCAGCACGTGCTCGAACGGAGTGTTCGTCAGCACCATCCCGGGACCGCGCCCACGCCCACCGGACGGCGCCCCCGGCCCACGACCCGCCGCGCCGCGCGCTGGGCCGCCGGGACCTCCGGGCCCGGCTGTGCCCGGAATATAGCTGGTGCCAATCACGAGGATGAAAGGTTTCGCCTTGCCCTCCGCAATCAGGTTGTCCATGATCAGACCGGCATGGCCCTGGCTGCCCCATCCGTGCTCATCTTCGCCCGCGCCGTGCTGAATGTAGAGCACGGGATAACGCTTGTTCCCCTTCTCGTAATCCGGCGGAGTATAGACGAAACACTCCAGGGACGCATTGGCAATTTTCGAGAAAAAGTGGACTTCCCGCAGGTTTCCGTGCGGCACGTTCTTCAGAGCGTAGAAATCTTCATCGTGTGCGGGTACTTCGACGCCGCTGCCCCACCGGCTCGCGCCGTAGAACATCTGCGTTCCAGGGTCCGGGACGTTTGCGCCATCCACATTGAGCTGGTAGTAGTGGAAGCCTTCGTCCTGCGCATTGGAAACGCCGACCCAGTAGCCATCCTCGCCTTTGGTCATGGGGTAACGCACACCCCCGATATCCAGTTCGACGCTCTGCGCATTCGGCGCACGCAGGCGGGTCCGAACGCGGCGCTGCGAATTGACCTCGGGGTATTGACTCACCCGGCCATTGATGATCGCGTTCAGTGCGGATGGCTTGAAATCTTCGACGGGCGCAGTCTTGTCGATCTCCACCGGCGGCGCCGCGCCACGGCCGCCCCTCCCTCCCTGCGGCGGCTGGGCAATCGCCGGGATACAGATCATTACCGGCAAAAAAGCCAAAGTCAGAATCGTATTCTTCATGGAACCTCCTGAGGATTCACAGGGACCAGTCAGCGCTCTGTAAGCGCTTGCAGACCACAGCAGAGACTATATCGCGATTGCGCCCATATTTCAAATGCGATTTTGCCGGACCGGCGGCATTTCGACCCCCGGCCGAAGACGAAATTTGCCCTCGCCGTTTTCTCCGGCGGTGACCTTCCGCGTGCAGGCGACAAAAGACCGCCGCATTGTTGCGGGCGTCTGGCGGCTGTGCCATAATCGCTGGGGATTTGTAAGCGGTTTCAGGCGGACAGGAGGGGCGGTTGCCAATGAGCAAAGAAGGACTCTCGCGGCGCACGATTTCAAAGGTTCTCGTTGCCGCTCCATGGGTATTGCGGGCGCAGCAGAATACTACCAGCGCGCGAATCAAAATCGACACCGAACGCCAGATCGACGACATCGATCACAAAATTTTCGGCAACTTCATCGAACACCTCGGCCGATGCATTGAAGGCGGCGTGTTTGACGAAGGTTCGCCGCTTTCCGATTCAAACGGCTACCGGCGTGACGTCATGGACGCCGTTCGAAACCTGAACGTCCCGGTCCTCCGCTGGCCGGGCGGAAACTTCTCCTCCAACTACCAATGGAAAGACGGAATCGGCCCCCGCGACAAGCGGCCGCCGCGTCTCGAGATGGCATGGGGAACAGTCGAAAGCAACCGCTTCGGCACCCACGAATTCCTCAACTACTGCGAGATGCTCCACATCGAGCCTTACATCTGCGCCAAGCTCGGAACAGGCACCTGGCAGGACGCGCAGCAATGGGTGGAGTATGTCAACTCCTCCCAGGACACGGCCATGACCCGTCTGCGCCGCGAAAACGGCCGCCGCGATCCCTGGAAGGTCACCTACTGGGGGCTCGGCAACGAAATGGACGGTCCCTGGCAGATGGGACACAAGAGCGCCGAAGATTACGGCAAAGTCGCTCTCGAAGCCGCGAAGCTGATGAAGTGGACCGATCCCACCATCAAGCTCATCGCCGCCGGTTCATCGAACTACACGAATGGCGTCGACTGGATCGGCTGGAATCGCGTGATTCTCGATTATCTGAAGACTCATGCGGACTATCTGTCCCTCCATATGTATGTCGGGAACCAGGCGAATGACTTCGGCGATTTTCTGGCCTCATCGCTCGTCCTGCAGGATCGGATCAAAACCAGCGAAGGCATCATCAACGCCGCGCTATCCGGCCAGCCCGCCGACCGGAAGATCTACATCGCCTGGGATGAGTGGAACGTCTGGTATCGCGCGCGCGGCAATTCACAGCGCGGCCGCCGCATTCTGGAAGAGCATTACAATCTGGAAGACGCCCTTGTAGTCGCCACGTTTCTGAATACGTTTGTCAGAAACGCCCACATCATCAAGATGGCGAACATGGCTCAGCTCGTGAACGTCATCGCTCCCATCTTCACCGACGAAAAGCGGCTGTTCCTGCAGACCATTTACTATCCGCTGGCGCTGTTTGCGAACAATACGCGCGGCAAGTCGCTTGACCTCCTCGTGAAATCGCCGGTCTATAAGAGCGCCTCCCACAATGAGGTCCCGTACCTTGACGCGTCTGCTGCGCTCGATAACGGAACCCTGGTGATCAACGTCGTAAATCGCCATCGCGATCAGGCGCTTGACACCGAGATTCAGTTGGAAGACAGGAAATTCGCCGGCGCGGTGGAAGTCTCCGAAGTCAACGCCGCCGACATCAAGGCTGAAAACTCTTTCGATTCCACAGCGGTAAAAACGGTGAGCCGAAGCGCGAAAGCGGAGAACAATCTCCTGCGCTACAGCTTCCCGGCGCACTCCTACACCATGCTGAAGGTGAAACTCGCGTAATGTTCGGACTCATCCTGCTTCAGGCCCAGACCAGCCTGATCCACCTGAATTGGGTCGATAGCGCGATTATCGCGATCTATTTTATTGCCGTTCTCGGCATCGGTTTCTATCTCAAGGGACAAACCCAGACCGGCGACGACTTTTTCCTCGCCGGGCGCGAAATGACTGCGTGGATCGCGGGCCTCGGATTCCTCTCCGCGAATCTCGGCGCTCTCGAGCTGATGGGCTGGTCCGCGGCCAGCTACCAATATGGAATTCTCGCCACCCACTGGTATTGGATCGGCGCGATCCCGGCGATGCTGTTCCTCGCCATCGTGATGATGCCGTTCTATTACATCAGCAAAACGCACTCGGTGCCCGGCTATCTCCGGCTCCGCTTCGGCGAACCCTCCCGCGCGCTCTCGGCCGTCACCTTCGCCTTCATGACCGTGCTGATGAGCGGCATCAACATGTATTCGATGGCGCTCGTCATGAAGGTGGTTCTCGGATGGGACATCCACTTCAGCATCTGGGTTTCTTCCATCACCGTTGCCATCTATGTCGCGCTGGGCGGCCTGCGCTCTGCCATTT
>CAZPZE010000201.1:0-5150 GCA_964590625.1 uncultured Solibacteraceae bacterium | reverse complement strand
TCCATCTGGTCCAGAAACTGGCGGGCGTAAGCGGAAAGCGTCTCGACGTAGCGGCGCTGTCCTTCGGCATAGATGGTGTCGAAGGCGAGAGAGGATTTGCCGGAACCGCTCAGTCCGGTGATAACCGTCAGGGTATTCCTGGGAATACGGACATTAATATTGCGAAGGTTGTGCTGACGTGCACCGGAAACCGAGATTTCCCGTAACTGATGTGTTACTTTATTCAAAGCCAATGGGTCTTGTAGTACAGGACTCGACGAACTATTCATGTTTACCTGCCCCGAGTGCGGCAGCGCTGGGAAGCGGCGGCCGCGGAACTTTTTCGAACGCGTCACCAACCGTGCGAAGCTGTTCTGCCCGAACTGCAACACAGTCTGGTACTGGCGCAGGGTGCTGTTTCAAAAGCATGTTCAATGTCCGGATTGCGGGACCACGCGCCTCTCGAAGCGCTCGAGCTGGGACCGGATCGACCGCAAGAGCGACAGCCTGATCCGCCGCGCGCTGATCCTGTTCAAGGCTCCCATCTACCACTGTACATTCTGCCGTTTGCAGTTCCGGGACTATCATCCTCTCGAGCCGGCGCGAAGCAGCAACAGAGCGCGGGCTTCCTCCGGATAGCGCGGCCGGAACCGGATGATCATTCAGGCATCGACCGAAGACCGCGGCAAGCGGCTCGACAGCGTTCTGCGCGAGCGGCTTCCCGAATATAGCCGCGCGCGTTTGCAAAGCTGGATTCGCGAAGGGCGCGTGACCGTCGAAGGCCGGGCGGTTCGGGCGTCGCTCGTGCTGCGCGGTGGGGAAAGCATTTCCGTGGAGCCCGGCGAACTGCCGCCGCTGCGAGCGACGGCGGAGGATATTCCGGTCACTGTGCTCTACGAAGATAAGGCCGTGATCGCGATCGACAAGCCGGCCGGAATGGTGGTGCACGCGGGCGCGGGAATCCATTCCGGAACGCTCGTGAATGCTCTGCTGCATCGTTTCGAATCCCTTTCTTCCACCGGCGGCGATTTGCGGCCGGGGATTGTCCATCGTCTCGACCGCTTCACCAGCGGCGTGCTGCTCGTGGCGCGGACGGATGCGGCGCATCGCGATCTGGCGGCCCAGTTCTCAGCCAGGCAGGTGAAGAAAACTTATCTGGCGCTGGTGGAAGGGCGCCTCGAAGGCAAAGGCCGCATCACGTCGCCGATCACGCGCGATCCGCGCAACCGGGCGCGGATGACGGCGCGGCTCGAATACGGGCGTCCGTCGCTCACCAGTTGGGAGGCGCTGGAAAATTTCGATGGATTCACGTTTCTGACGATCGACCTCGGCACGGGCCGTACTCATCAGATTCGCGCGCACATGGCATCGATTCATCACCCCATTGCGGGCGACCGGCTCTACGGGGCGAAGCCTTCGCCGTGGAACCGGTACTTCCTGCATGCGCACCGGCTGGTGTTTCGGAGTCCGGCGAGTGGCGAGGAGGTGACGGTGGTGTCGCCGCTCGCGCCGGAACTGGTGGAGTGGAAGGCGTCGCTGCGATAGGTCATTTCGCGTCACATTCCTGGTGGATGGATTTGCGGAGGTCGGCGTCCGGCGCGTGGGCAAGCGCGGCCCTGCATTCGCGCGCGGCTTCCTCGCCTTTGCCCTCCCGGTGGAGCGCCATTGCGTAGTGGTAGTGGAATTCGGGATTGGACGAGTCGGCGCTGACGGCGGTCTGGAATAAGCCTGCGGCCTGGGCGGGCTTGTTCTGCTTCAGATAGATCCAGCCGACGGTGTCGGTGATTTGCATGGATTCCGGCATGAGGCGCTGGGCGTGGATCGCGTAGCCGAGGGCTTTATCGAGCGACACGGGGTCGTTTGCGAGCAGGAGCGCGAGATTGTTCAGGGCAAGGGGGTTATCGGGCAGGAGTTCGAGGGCGCGTTCGTAAGCCTGGCGGGCGCGGGCGGGGTCGTGCTGAGCTTCGTAGAGCATTCCGACATTGTTCATGACGGAGGCGTTGCCCGGGACGAGAGCGGCGGCGCGTTGCAGGGAACGCAGGCTTTCGGCGAGATCGCCTTTCTTCCGGTAGGCTTCGCCGATGCGGGTCCAGACGTCGGCTTTGTCGACGGGTTCGGTCAGGCCCTCGAGAAGGGAGCGGTAGGTGGCGATGGCGGCGTCGAAATTGTTGGCGGCGAGTTCGGAATCGCCCTGACGGCTGAGGATTTTTTGTTGAGGGGTCAGGGGTTTAGCGTCCTGGGCGAGCGCGGGAAGAGCGAAGGCCAGGAGCGCCAGAAGGCTACTCGCAAAAACGAACCCATTTGGGCGCTGAGTCATCCTGGAGAAACGGTACCACAGGGAGCGGGCACTGATGAAACGATCTTTTCACAAGCAGTTGAAATCAGAGAACATACGGCTCCAACTTTTGTGAACAAGGGTCGCCGCCAGGCGTGCCGATTCGTTCTATAAGGACGGGCGGCTTCGCTCAGAACGGCGATCCTGGTATCGACAGAAGCCGATAGTTTCATTCAGGCGGCCGCCGGCCGGATCTCGATCGTGAGCTCTTTGCCCACCGCGGCGAGCGCGTCTTCGATCGCCTCGATTTTCGAGGAATGGCTCAGGTCAAGCAGACGATCGACCTGGGGCATGTGAACGCCCAGAGCCCGCGCCAGATCCGTCTTCCGTATCCGTTTCTCGATCATGGCGTCAGAGAGCTGGACCTTGGCTTCGACGAGTACCGGCAGACGCACCGCCTTTTGCCCGCGGCGAACAGCGGAGGCCCTGGGAGCCGGACGGCGATCTTCGACATAGATCATCAGGGCGGTGACCAGTGCGTCACGCGCGTGATTCAGCGCATCAGCTTCGTTGCGTCCGAAGGTGACGGCTTCCGGAACATCCGGAAAGGTCACTAAGAGAGTATCGTTATCGTCAGGTGCGATCGTTACTGGATAATTAGTCATACACAACAGACCCCTGTATCGGGATTACTTTAGTTTCAGATCCTTCAGGATCTTGTTTACGAGACCGGTTCCGAGTTCTTTGCCTTTGCCGTGCATGGGCAGCACCGACGTGAGAGTGCCGCGCCTGACAATGCGGTGTCCCCCCTTGCCCGGAGCGAATGTGCATCCGTGCTTTTCGAGGAACCGTTTGAACTCCTGACTAGTCATTTTTTATCGTACAACATTTGCGTTGCATGTGCAACATATTTGTTGCGCCAAGGCACACAAAAAACGGGCATGGGCAAGGGGAGACAGCGCCACGACGTTTCCGGATTTGTCAGCCGTTATCTGGCTTGCGGCGTCAGTCAAGTTTCTGGTGCCGATTTCGCTGATGTCAAACCTGAGCAGCCGCATTCCATGCCAGAGCGCCCCCACGGTACAGCCCCGATTCCAGCTTATCGTCAGTCAGATCGGCGCGGCGGCTGGTCGATGTGATCGATGTCGAGCAGCTGCATGGTCAATTTGCGCAGGTCCATTTTGAGGCCGAGGATGCCCAGGACGTTTGAGCGCAGGTAGTCCTGAGCGGAGGCGGGGTCGGTTGCCTGCTCGCGATCGAGCTCGTGGAAATCCGCGAGATCCTCGACGTCGAAATCGAAAGCCTTATCTCCGAAACCGGTGCCATCCATAACCGGATAATCCATGTTGGGGGAGAGGAAGTGGGCGAGGGCATACATCGTGGTGCCGACGTAGGGCGTACCTTCCGCAGTCAACCGAGGCTTGCCGCCTGGCTGAAATTCCCTGAATTTCGGCCCCTTCTTCTCCGGGACCAGAGCGTAGATCGAGAACTTTTCTTTGGTCTCCCAGTGAACTTTCAGGTGGAACTGCTCGGCCAGCATCGATTGCATCATCTGTTCGAACTGCTGAGGCGTGGGGACCATATAGCCCGGCGCTTTTGTCTCGATGTCATACACGTAGCCTGTGCGCCCCCTACACCACGCGGGCAGGTAGCGGAGCTGATATTCGTTGACTCCGTACGCCTGCATGATGAGATCGACGACGTAGGCACGCTGGTAGAACCTGTTGGTCGTGGGGACGATAAAAGGCGGCCCGTGCACCAAATCCCGCAGCAGAAAAGTGCCGGGAGTCATGGGATGAAAGTTGACCGTAGCGGACTCGAATGCCAGCGGCGGCCCGGGCTGCGCGTGACCGGGAGAGGCCAGCAGGGCCGCGAGTGCGGGCAGCAGCCACAACCTGGCGGAAAAAGGTGTCTGTCCCCTTTTTGAGTTCGTACCCCTGGATGTCATCGTTAACGTAGAATAAGTCCGTATGCGTAATTTTTGGGGCAGAGTTGCAGCCGCAGCATCAGTGTGTCTGGCGCTGGGCGCCGGTGTGACGCTGCTCGCTCAGAAGGCTCCCACACCCGCCCCGGCTGCTTCAGACACTAACCTGCCGGAAACCAAATTTACCACCGGCATTACCGACGTCAACGTGCTCTTCACGGTAACCGACAAGAAGGGCCGGTTTGTGACCGACCTCACGGTTAACGACTTTGAGGTCAGCGAAAACAAGAAGCCGCAGTTCATCCAGCAGTTCACAGCGGAAAGCGATTTGCCGCTGCGGCTGGCCCTGCTGATCGATACGAGCAACAGCATTCGCTCCGAGTTCCGGTTCGAGCAGCAGGCGGCGATCCGGTTCATGAACGACGTGATGCGTCCCAGGCAGGACCGCATGCTGCTGCTGAGCTTCGATTCGTCGCCGCAACTGCAGTCCGACCTGACGAGCGATATGACCAAGCTCGAAGAGGGCATCAACGGTATGCGGCCGGGCGGCGGCACGGCGCTCTATGACGGAATCTATTTCGCGGCAAAGGAAAAGCTGATGCTCGATCAGCCGCGCGAGAAGTTCCGGCGCGCCATGATCATCATCAGCGACGGCGAGGATACCCAGAGCCGCTACACGCGCGATCAGGCCCTCGAAGCCGCGCAGCTGGCCGATACGGTCATCTACGCGATTTCCACCAACATCACGCGGGCGGAGAGCGACGGCGACAAGGTGCTGAAGTATCTGACCGAGGAAACCGGCGGACAGGCATTCTTCCCGTTCAAGGTGGAGGATCTCGATCAGTCGTTCGAGAATATCGCGAACGAGCTGCGGCACCAGTACAACATCTACTACCATCCGGATCCGCTGAAGGCGGACGGACTTTTCCATGCGATTCAGGTGAAGGTGAAGACGCGGAAGGATCTGGTGGT
>CAZPZE010000200.1:0-7118 GCA_964590625.1 uncultured Solibacteraceae bacterium | reverse complement strand
CTGAGGCATCCCCACAAGAATCCCAACCCGTAAGCAAAATGATAAACGGCGAAAACCGCCGGCAGGGCGGGCAGGAGGCTCCATTCGGACCGCGCCGCCGCCGCGATGCTGAAGGCGAGACTGGCCGCGATGTACGGCGCGTCGATGACCGCCGCGACGAGCGGCTTCAGGGGAAGCAGCACCACGTTCGCCAGCAGAAACAGGCCCGGAGCGAGGTGGCGCCACGAAGCCGGCCGGCCATGCTTCCGGATGACCGCGACTTTCCAGAAGCCGTAGTCGAAATATTGTTTCCACAGCGCGCCGAGCGACGGCCGCACGGTGTACCAGGAGCGGATGCGTGGATCCTGCCAGACTTTGCCGCCGGCGAGGGTGAGGCGGAGATTCCATTCGTCATCCTGATTGCGATAGAGCGATTCGTCGAATCCGCCGATGCGCGAGAAGATCTCGCGGCGCCAGCAGCCAAGATAAACCGTATCGACATAGCCTTCCCAATCGACGTTATGCGATTTCGCGCCGCCCGCGCAGAAGCGCGACTGGAACGCGGCGGCAATCGCACGCTGGATGTAGCTCTCGCCGGAGGCGCGCCACGGTCCGCCGGCATTATCCGCGCCGCTTCGCCCGAGCGCCGCAACGGATTGCGCGATGTAATCGTCGGCATAGCGCGTGTGAACGTCCATGCGGATCACGATTTCGCCGCTCGATTGCGCGAGCGCGCGATTCAATCCCGCGGCGGCGCTGCGCGCGGGATTCGCGATGAGATGAATGCGCGGTTCGCGCTGAGAGAACTCTTCGATCTGCTGCGGAGTGCCATCCACGCTTTCGCCATCAGCGATCCAGGCTTCCCATTCGAGATCACCTGTCTTCTGCGCAGCCAGATTTTCGAGAAACGCGCCGATATACGCGCGCTCGTTGCGGCAGGGAACGATGACCGAAACTTTCATGCGCCGTAGTGCGCGATCAATCTTCGGTTGAGCAGATCGAGCGCGGCCTGCGCAGCGAAGGCGCGCACACGGCCACGATCGTTGACGGGCCAAAGGCGGTGGGTGACCGCGGTTCGATCCGGTCCCGCGATTCCGATAAACACGGTTCCCACAGGCGCTTCCTCCCCATCGGTGGAAGGTCCGGCGTTCCCGGTGATCGAAACGGCCCAGTCGGCATGCGCGGCGCGGCGCGCGCCTTCGGCCATGGCCGCCGCTGTTTCCTTACTCACGGCGCCGTGCTGCTCCAGCAGTTCCGCCGGCACACCGAGCAATTCGGTTTTCATGCGCCGCGAATACGTGACGTAACCGCCGGCGAAATACGCAGAGCTTCCCGGCACGCTGGTGATGCGCTGCGCGAGACCGCCTCCGGTCGCGCTCTCGGCGACCGTGAGAGTCGCGCCCGCCGCGGTGAGCCTGCCGCCGACCACGATCTCCAGCGCCTTTCCGTCGCGCGAATAGACATTCGCGCCAAGCAGTTCCGCCGCCTGATCCGCCATTCTTTCGCTCAGCTCAACCGCTTCGTCGCGCGTCTGGCACTGGGCGCGGAACCGCACCTGCAGATCTCCCTCATGCGCCAGTACGGTCGTTTCCAGTTGCGGAACGCCGACGTAAAGCGGCGCAATCGTCTGATCGAGCTGTGATTCGGAGATGCCGGTCACGCGCAATACAGTCGTATGGATTGCAGCCTTCGGAGCAATCTTTTCGAGCCGCGGCAGGCACTCGCGCGTGAACATCGACTTCAGCTCAGAAGGCGGGCCGGGCAGCAGCACGACGAACCGCGTGCCGTTGCCATTCACCTCACACCACTGCCCAGGCGCGGTGCCACGGTCATTCGAAAGAATCTCCGCGCCATCGAGGATCATGGCCTGGCGCCGGTTGATCTCCGGCATCTGACGGCTCATGCGCTGAAAGCGCTCTTCGATCGCTTGCAGAATACCGGGATCCATCGCCATCGTGCAGCCGATGGCGCGGGCGACGGCGTCGCGCGTCAGATCATCCTCCGTGGGACCGAGCCCGCCCGAAAGAAACACAATCGTCGAATCCGCCAGCGAACGCTGGATCGCCGTCACGAGGCGGTTCGGGTCATCGCCAATCACGTGCTTCGCCGTGACTTCAATGCCGAGGGCGTTGAGATGTTCCGTGATGAAGAGCGAATTCGTATCGAGCCGGCCGGCTGTCAGCATTTCGGAGCCGACCGCGATGATCTCCGCGTTCATAAGCGGCTAGAAGACCTGATAGCCCTTGATCCCGACGTCCACGCGATGGATGGCGTTCGTGGTGGCCACGAGCAGCGAGCGCGAGGGCGAGAACGCGAGCCCGACAATGCCGGGGCCGGAAAGGAAATGCTCGATCGAGCCCTGCGGGGTGATCCGGACAACGCCTTTGCGGCCCATCCACGACGCAGCGGAGTAGAGGTTGCCATCGGCATCGAACGCCATGCCCTGCGGCCGGCCGAGACCGCGGTAGAACGTCTGAACATCGCCGTTGTCGCCGATCCTGTAAATGCTGTCGAAGCTCGAAGTCGTGGGGCCGCTCACGTAGAGGTGCTGATCGGGTCCCCAGGCCAGGTGGTAGGAAGAGATCGAAGGCTCGATCGTCGCGTAGACAAAGATCTGGCGCGTCGGGCTGACTTTGAAAACCGTGCCGCTGCGATCGCCCACGTAGAGATTGCCCTGGGGATCGAAGCAGATGCCGGTCGCAACGCCCATGCCTTCCACGAACACCGACATATTGCCGGTCTGTGTCACCTGATAGACGATGCCGTCGAAGCGGCTCGAAATGTAGAGAAGGCCGTCCGGTCCGGCGGCGATGCCGGTGGGATTCATCAGATCGTTGATGAACGGCCGCATGTTGAAGTTGAGATCGATGCGGTAGACGGAAACCGGCACCTTCTGGCCGCGCGATCCGCTGAAGGTCGTGTAGATATTGCCGAAGGCGTCCACGGCGGGATTGGTCACGGGGTGCAGATTTTCGGCAACCAGAATCCCGATATCGCAGCTCCAGGTTTCGCTGACCTTGCCGTCGTTCGCTTCGCCGCGGCCCACGACGAGTTCACCGACGGACGCGCCGTCCGGTACGCGCACGATGACGAGCGAGTCAGAGCCGATGACGACGGGCGCCTGCATGTCACCGATCGTGACGCGCGGGCGCTCACCCGCCGCGAGGCCATGGCCACGAATGGAAAGCTCACCGCCGGCAATGGCGGCTGGGGGGTATACGGACGAGATCACCGGTCGGTTCTCGCCTGCTTTTTCGGTTGATTTGCGGGTGGGCATAGGTCGCTAGTAGACGTTGAATTTCCCCAGCACATATAGGATAACCGCGCCGTAGATTCCCGCCATGGCATCGTCCAGAACGATGCCGGTTCCGGCGGGGAGTTTCTCCAGGCGGCGCACCGGGGCTGGCTTCCAGATATCGAACAAACGGAACAAAATAAAGGCGAAGAGAACCGAGAGGGGCGTCAGTCGCGTGGCTCCCGCGAGGGTGAGCCACTGGCCGACGACTTCATCGACCACGACGATCTGCGGGTCTTTGCGGCCGGTCGCGACGGAAACGGAAGTCGCCGATTGAATCGCGGGATAGAGGATTGCGATCGCCAGCCCGCCGAACCAGAGCGGCTGCCAGCCGTGGTGGAAAATGAGCGGCCAGGCGACGATCAGAGCTCCCAGCGAGCCGAATGTGCCAGGCGCTTTCGGCGCGAGGCCGCAGCCGAACCACGTGGCGAACCAGAACGCCGGTCCGCGCTTCACTCTTCGTTATCCTGTTCGGGTTCGGGCTTTGCGAGGCCGGGCGCAGGCGTCGAAATCACGTATTTTTCGGTCGCCCAGTTACCGAGATCGATTTCCCGGCAGCGCCCGCTGCAGAACGGCGCTTCCTTGTCATCGAGCCGCACAGGGCGGTTGCAGATGGGGCATTTCATCTTGCTGGCAAAAGGCTGGGCGCAATCTGGATCAGGTTCGGCGGCGGCGCTTTCATCGCGAACTCCGGCTGCTCGGTGAGAGGCAGCAGCGTGCCAATCAGATCGTAATCGTGCGTCTCGGTGATGCGAAGCAGGCGCATCTGGCCGGGCTGCGGATCGGCGCCTTCCACATCGTTGATGAGAACGTGGCCGTCAATTTCGGGAGCCTGCGTGGAAAGGCGGCCCTGCCAGAGCAGGTCAGTGTCGGGCGAGAGGCCTTCCACGAGCACGGACAGTTCACGGCCTTTCATCAGGCGGTTTTTCGCGCGCGAGATTTTGCGCTGGATCGCCATGAGTTTGCGCTTGCGGTTATTGATGTCGCGCGCGCCGACTTTGCCGTCGAGCTCAAAGCTGCGGCTGGTGTCTTCGTCGGAATAGGAGAAGACGCCGAGGCGATCGAACTGGGCGGCTTTCACGAACTGGCAGAGTTCGTCGAATTCGGCCTCGGTTTCACCGGGGAAGCCAGCGATGAAGCTGGTCCGAATGACCACGCCGGGAATTGTGCGCCGCACTTTTTCGAGCAGCTTGAGGAAGATGTCACCGTTGGCGCCGCGCTTCATGCGCTTCAGGACGGAAGCGCTGGCGTGCTGCAGCGGCATATCGATGTACTTGACGAGCGATTCGTGTTCGGCGATCGTGTCGAGGAGCTTCTGGGTGACGTGGTTCGGATAAGCGTAGAGGAAACGAACCCATTTCGGCTGCGGCGTTTCGATCTGGGCAAGGCGGGCGAGAAGCGTGGCGAGTCCGTCTTTGAGGCCGAAGTCTTCGCCGTAGCAGGTAGTGTCCTGGCCGATCAGATTGATTTCGCGGACGCCCTGCGAGAACAGGCGAGTGGCTTCCGAAACGACGGATTCGAAGCGGCGGCTGCGGAATTTACCGCGATACTGCGGGATGACGCAGAACGTGCAGGGATGGTCGCAGCCTTCGGCGATTTTGATGTAGGCGAAGTGTCGCGGTGTGGCCAAAACCCGCGGCGTCAGGTCGTGATAGAGATAGAGGCCGTTTTCGGCGGGCGCGGGAGCTTCGACGCCTTCACAGACCCGGACGATCTGGTCGACTTCGTTGGTGCCGATGATGGCGTCGACTTCGGGGAGGTCTTTGCGGATATCGCCGCGGTAGCGCTCGACCAGGCAGCCCGCGACGACCAGCCGCTTCGCCCGCCCGACGCGCTTGTATTCCGCCATTTCCAGGATGGTGTCGATCGATTCCTGCTTGGCAGGGTCGATGAAACTGCAGGTGTTGACGACGAGGACATCCGCCTGATCGGCATGCGGAGTCAGCTCATGACCATGGGCGGACAACTGGCCCATCATGACTTCGCTGTCGACAAGATTTTTGGGGCAACCGAGGCTTACGAAACCGACTTTCAAAAAGGGAAACCTGTTCCAATTTTAGCAGGGCGGAAGTGCCTGATAGTATTCACTGAACGTGTTTTTCGAGATCTGCAGCGAGATTTCCGATGTTGAGACATTCGCGATCGGAACCGGTATCCGGGAGGTCCGGCGGCTGCGGAGAGCATATGGGGTGGGACGGTGGCGCAAGAGAAAAGGGATCGCCAGGGTGAAGCTTCCAACCAAATGGTACGATTCGAACAGCGGAGCTTCATTGGTATGAAGCTTCCGGAATTGGCAAGCGGGAATTCAAGATCAAACGCTTCCTGAAGTGACAAGATGGCCTCTCGCCGAACGAAAACGCACGATTTTGCGGTTTGCATTCGCAACAAGGGATACGGCGCGTCGCTTGAGATTCGGAAGCTCTATCCCGTGCTCGACGATTCGGACGCCGAGGCAAACGGCCTTATCCGGGTGATCGATGAATCCGGTGAGGATTACGTTTACCCAGCGAAGTTATTTCAGCGACTCGCGCTTTCGAGCGAAATCCAGCGCGCGCTGCGGCTGGCCTCGTAGATTCTTCAAGACCAGTCGACTACAGCCTTGACAATCCCTGCTTCCCGGTGCAGCCACTTCGGGAACCGCTCCTGCATTTTCGCGCGCGGGGCGCATTCGGTCGGCCAGGCGGTGACGTTCACTTCGCCGGATTCCATCAGATCGAGAACCCGGTGATGCTCGGCCGGCGTGCTGTTCCGGCTGGCGAGGATTGTCGCTTCGCGCCGGTGGAGGTCCGGGTCGAACAGCGAGACGTGATCATTGATCAGCCCCACGAAAATCATCTTTCCGCCCTGCTCGAGAAGCTGAATCGACTGCTCCATCGAGCCCCGGTCGCCAGTGCAGTCGAAAACCAGCATTGACGGCGATTCCTGGCGGGCTTCCGCGTGCGACGGGTAATAGCGCCGCAGCCGATGGTGCTTCGCCGCGAAATCGAGACGCTCCGGCATCATTTCGATGACCCCGATGTCGGCGCCCGCCAGCTTCAGGAACTCAATCACGGAGAGTCCGATCGGCCCGGCTCCCACCACAATGGCGCGATCGCCGGCCACCGCCGCGGACCGTCCCACCGCATGAATCCCCACGCCCAGCGTCTCCACCAGCGGAATCTGCACCGGCGGAAGCTTGGCGCACTTGTAGATCTGCTTCGCGGGCAGAAGGATGCGGTCGCGCATGCCGCCATCGGTATGGACGCCAATCACGCACATCTTCGCGCAGCAGTTGGAGCGGCCGCGCGAGCAGGCGGCGCAGACGCCGCAGGTCATGTACGGATTAACCGCGCAGCGGTCGCCCGGCGCGAAACCCTCCACGCCCTCACCGGTTTCGAGAACCTCGACGGCCAATTCATGGCCGAGAACCCGCGGATAGGTGAAGAACGGCTGCGAGCCTTCGAAAGCATGAAGATCGGTGCCGCAAACCCCGACCATCAGGACCCGGACCAGAACCTCGCCGGGTCCCGGAGCGTCGGGCAGAGTGGTGCTGGAGCCGGCAAAGTGGCCTGGCTGTTCAAGAGTGACTGTATTCATCGGAAGCTTACTGACCGGCGCCGCCTGTGGGAGCGCCACCGCGACCGAAGCCGCGTCCGCTGCCGCCACGACCGCCGCGCGCCGGGCGGGGAGGCGCTACGAAGTTCACCAGTTCATCAACCGGCCTGTTCGCCGCCCATGCGATCCCGCGCAGCAGTAAATTCTTAATGGCCGGATTTTCGAAATTGGCGTACGTGTGCCCTTCCATATACACAAAAGCGTGTGCAGGCTGACCGCCCGGCAGCGTGTGCTCATACGTCCAGATCTG
>CAZPZE010000199.1:0-7898 GCA_964590625.1 uncultured Solibacteraceae bacterium | reverse complement strand
TGTCGATAGCCGAGCCCTTCGCCATCATGCGATCGAATGCGGATTCCATGGCGGGCGCGAGGTCCGTCCACTGAGCCGCGCCTGCGAGCTTCGCTGCCTTCGCAACGACCAGGTTCGATTTCGACGCCAGCGCTTTGGTGAACTCGGCTTTGCCTTCGGGAGTGTGGAGAGGGATCTGGTCGAGCCGGTCGAGCGCGGCCAGAATGGGATCGTTCTTCATCCGTCAGGCCGCGACTACGGACGCCTGCACGCCCTGTTCAGTGAGCGCGCGCGGGCGAAGCCGGATCAGGCGGTTCGGCGAATACGGCATGTCGAGCGTGACCGGAACGAAGTTGCCGGTCAGGGCGCGGCCGGGCGGATCGAGCGTGACCGCGATGAAATCGCGTCCGAGCAGGCTCTCACGGAAGGCGCGATTTTTCTTCGCGGCGAGATCGCGGAGGATGCGGTTGCGGTCGCGGCGGACGCGGATCGGCACCTGATCCGGCATCGCCGCGGCGGGCGTGCCGGGGCGCTCGGAATAGGTGAAGACGTGCAGGTAAGTGAACGGCATCGCTTCGATGAACTGGCGCGATTCTTCGAAGAGCTCGTCGGTCTCGCCGGGGAAGCCGACCATGACATCGGCGCCGATTGCCGCATCGGGCATCAGACGGCGCGCGGTGAGGACGCGGTCGGCGTAGTGGCGCGGGCGGTATTTGCGGTGCATGCGGCGGAGAATCGTGTCGGAGCCGGACTGCAGAGGCGCGTGCACGTGTTTGGCGATGCGCGGGGACTCGGCCATCAGGTGGAGCAGATCGTCGGTGAAATCCATCGGCTCGACGGAGCTGAGGCGGATCATCTCAATCGGAGTTTCGTCGAGTATGCGGCGGAGCAGATCGGCCAGGCGCATCCGGCTGCCGGGTTCCCTGCCCCAGCGGCCGAGGTTGATGCCGGAAAGCACGACTTCGCGGTAATTCGCCGCGAGGGCGCGTACCTGTGACACCACGTCGTCCGGGCTGACGAAGCGGCTGCGGCCGCGGACGAACGGAATGATGCAGAACGAGCAGCGGTTGTGGCAGCCATCCTGAATCTTGAGCGTGGGGCGGGTGCGGTCGGCCGAGGCGGGATCGATTTCGGCTATGGGCGCGGTGAGGATATCGCGGGTCTCGAAGATGTCGCCGGTCAGGATGCGGCCTTCCGAGATCTCGCCGTGATAGGGGACGGCGGCGGATTCCAGCATCAGGTCCGCGATCCGGGTCTTGTGGGAATTGCCGACCACCCACTCGACACCTTCCATCTTCGCCAGCTCTTCCGGGGCGCGCTGCGCGTAGCAGCCGGTCACCAGGATGCGCGCCGCCGGATTTTCGCGCCGCACGCGGCGGATGGCGGAGCGGGCGTCCTCATCGGCGGTTGATGTGACGGTGCAGGTGTTCAGGATGACGATATCGGCGGCTTCGCGCGATTCGGCGAGGGGCATTCCGCGGCCCGCAAGCTGGGCTTCGAGCGCGGCGCCATCCGCCTGTGTGGCGCGGCAGCCAAAATTTTGTACAAAGACGCTCTGTACGAAGAAGCTCCTCCCCGCCATAAATCTCATTTTCGCAGAGGTATCGGCGTTTTCACTCTATACTTGTATTTAGCGATCCTTTTCCATGGGAGAATCGAGCACCCTTTGGCTGCGCGTCGCCGCGTGCCTGTATTTTGTTGGATTAGTTGAGTCCATCGCCACGATTCTGCGGCGGCGCGAGACGTTTTTCCGTCTGGCCGCGGGGATTTTCAGCGCCGCGGTGGTGCTTCACATTGTTTCGCTGGTGGAGCAGGGGCTTTCGATGGGCCGGTTCCCCGCGGCGGACATTCTGGACAGCCTGTCCTTGTGCGGCCTCATCGTGGCCGTGGCGTTCGTCGCGATCCGCTGGCGATATAAGGACGAAGCGGCGAGCCTGAGCGTTTTCGTGTTTCCGCTCGTGTTCCTGATGACGTTTATGGCGGCGCTGCGCAATCCGGTGGCGCCGTGGAGCAGCGAAACCGTGCGGAACGCGTGGCTGATCATCCACATTGTTGCCGAACTGGTGGGTTATGCGGCTCTGCTGTTCACGGCGATCGGATCGCTGCTTTATCTCATGCAGGAGCGGCAGCTCAAGCGCAAGACGATGCCATCGATCTATCGCTTCATCCCGCCGCTCGGAACGCTGGATGATCTCATCGTGAAATCGCTGAGCGCCGGATTCGTCTGCATCACGTCCGGGCTGATTATCGCGATCGTCTGGGCGTTCATCGAGCATGGGACGAGCTGGATCGGCAACAGCAGCATCACGCTTTCGTTCGTTACGTGGGGTGTCTATCTGGCGCTCGTGTTCTTTCGCGTGAGCGCGGGGTGGCGCGGGCGCAAGGCCGCGATTCTTTCGCTGGTGGTGCTCGCTTTCTGTGTTGTGACTTTCGCCGCGCATGCGGGTCTGCAGGACCGGCTCTTGTAAATGAAGCTGCTTCTCACAGGATTGAGCCACAAAACAGCGCCCGTTCAGGTGCGCGAGAAGCTGGCTATTCCCGAAGCGCAGATCCCGCGCGCGCTGCAGGAACTGCAGAAGCAGGGCGCCGCAGAAGCCGTTATTCTTTCCACCTGCAATCGCGTGGAGTTTGCCGTTTCGACGCCGGATCAGGCTGATCCGGATGCGATCATTTCGAAGTTCCTTGAAGACTGGCAGATCCCGCGGGCATCGATTGAGACGCACCTCTATCGACTGGAATCGCGCGAGGCCATCCAGCACATTTTCCGCGTGGCGGCGAGCCTGGATTCGATGGTAGTGGGGGAGCCGCAGATCCTCGGACAGATGAAGGCGGCTTATGCGGCGGCACGGACGGAAGGCTCGGTCGGCGGACTGCTTGAAACCGTGATGACGCGGGCGTTCGGCGTTGCGAAACGAGTGAGGTCGGAGACGGGCATCGGGCAGATGGCGGTTTCGGTGAGCTATGCCGCTGTCGAGCTCGCGCGGCGGATTTTCGGAGCGCTGAACGGGCAGAGCGTGATGATCATCGGCTCGGGCAAGATGGGAGAGTTGGCCGCAAAGCATCTGCGGCGCTCGGGCGCGAAGAAGATTTTCGTCACCAACCGGACCCGGTCAAGGGCTGAGGAAATGGCTGCGCTGTTTGAAGGGCGCGTGGTCGAGTATTCCGAATTTCCATCGATGCTCCATCAGGCGGATATCGTGATCGCATCGAGCGGCGCGCCGCATTACATCCTGAAGAAGGAAGACATGCAGCGCGTGATCACGGAGCGCCGGAATAAGCCGATGTTCCTGATCGATATCGCGGTGCCGCGCAACATCGATCCGGCAGTGAATGAGATCGACGGCGTGTTTCTTTACGACGTGGATGACCTGGCGGGCGTCGTCAACGCGAATATCAGGGAGCGCGAGAAGCAGGCGGCGCTGGCCGAGTCGATTGTCGCGGAGGAAGTGGACCGAACGCTGGCGCGGCTGCGCGTCGACGAGATTACGCCCGCGATTGTGAGCGTGCAGGAAACGCTGGAAGAGATTCGTTCCGCCGAAGTGGCGAAGCTTTTCCGGCGCGCCGGTCTCACGCCCGAACAACAGCAGCAAGTCGAGGCGATGACCCGATCGATCATCAACAAAGTCGCGCACGGTCCAATTTCGGAGCTGCGCCGCCATGCCAATGAGCCGGAGGGCGGGCGCGCCATCGAAGTCATCCGCAAGGTGTTTCATCTGCAGCGATAGGGGCGCATGAACATGCCCTCGTTAAACTGAATGCATGCTCGTGATCGGGTCGCGGGGTTCGCAGCTCGCCCTGTGGCAGGCCAACCATATCAAGACGCGTCTCGAAGGGCGCGGTGTTGAGACGCGGATCGAAATCATCCACACCAAGGGCGATAAGATCACGGACTCGCCGCTGCACAAGGTGGGCGGCAAGGGTCTGTTCACGAAGGAAATTGAAGAAGCGCTGCTCGATAAGCGCATCGATCTCGCTGTTCACAGCCTGAAGGATCTGCCGACGGAGCTGCCGAAGGGGCTCACCATCGCCGCGATTCCGGAACGCGAGGATCAGCGCGACGCGATTGTGGGCGGCAAGCTGCGCAGTCTGAAATTCGGCGCGCGTGTGGGGACGAGTTCGCTGCGGCGCATTGCGCAGTTGCGGCGCATCCGGCCCGATCTCGATATTCAGTCGATTCGCGGGAACGTGGATACGCGCATCGGCAAAGTGGAGAAGGGCGAGTACGACGCCATCGTGCTCGCGGCCGCGGGTCTGCGGCGGCTCGGCTGGGGCAACATTATCAGCGAGACGTTCCGGCCGGACATCATGTGCCCGGCCGTGGGACAGGGTGCGCTCGCCATCGAGACGCTGGAGAGCAGCAAGGCGCTCGAAGCGTGCGCGCCGCTCGATGATCCATGGACGCGCCTGCCCGTGACGGCGGAGCGGGCGATGCTGAGCGAACTCGGCGGCGGCTGCCAGGTGCCGATCGGCGCGTTTGCCACGCTCGAAAATACGGAGATGTTTCTGACCGGCGCTGTGTTCTCGCCCGATGGCACCGCGATGATCCGCTATACGGCGACCGGCGAATGCACCAAGCCGGGCGAACTGGGACGCAGCGTGGCGAAGGTGCTGCTCGATCGCGGCGCGCGAGAGATTCTGGACACGACTCAGACGGAATCGGACGGCGGCGCAGGCGACGGCGCTGCGTAGTTATGGTTTACCTGGCCGGAGCGGGACCGGGAGATCCGGAACTCATCACTCTCAAGGCGAAGCGGGCGCTCGAATCGGCGGACGTGGTTCTGCATGATCATCTCGCCAATCCGGCGCTGCTGGCGCTGGCGCCCGCGAAGGCGGAGCTGATTTACGTCGGCAAGAAGAAATCGGATCATGCGTGTTCGCAGGACGAGATCTGCGACCTGCTGATCGATCGCGCGCGGCGGGGGCTGACGGTGGTGCGGCTGAAGGGCGGCGATCCGTTCATCTTCGGACGCGGCGGTGAGGAGGCCGAAGCGCTGGCGGCTGCAGGGATTCCGTTCGAAGTGATTCCGGGCGTGACCTCGCCGCTCGGAATTGCGGCTTATACCGGCGTGCCGCTGACACATCGCGATCATACGTCCGTCGTCACGTTCACGACCGGGCATGACGTGATGAAGATCGACTGGACGAAGGTCGGTACGTCCGAGACGCTGGTCATCTTCATGGGGCTTTCGCATTTCGATGAGATTGCGGCGAAGATTCTGGAGGGCGGCCGGGCGCCGTCCACGCCCGCGATGGCGGTGCGATGGGGGACGCGGCCGGATCAGGAAGTGATTGAGGGAACGCTTGAGACGCTGCCGGGCCTGATCCACGAGCGAGGATTGAAGCCGCCCGCGACGATTATCGTCGGCGATGTCGTCAGCCTGCGGCAGAGGCTCAGCTGGTTTGAGAAGCTGCCGCTGTTCGGGAAGAAGATTGTGGTGACGCGCGCGGCGGAGCAGGCCGGGGCGCTGAGTTCGATGCTGCATCAGCTTGGCGCGGATGTGATCGAACTTCCGACGATCGAGATTCGACCTGCCTCTGATTACTCGGCAATCGATGGCGCGATCGCGCGGCTGCCGGAGTATGACTGGCTGATCTTCACGAGCGTCAACGGCGTGCGGTATTTCCTGGAGCGGCTGGATGCCTCGAAATCCGATCTGCGCGGCGTCCGCGGCAAACTCTGTGCGATCGGCCCGGCGACACGCGATGCGCTCGAACGCTTCCATCTGAAGGTGGACGTGATGGCGGAGGAGTATGTCGCGGAAGGGCTGCTGCGCGCGCTCGGGTCGTTCGATTTTTCGAATGCGAGAGTTCTGATCGCCCGCGCGGCGGTGGCGCGCGACGTGCTTCCGGAAGAACTGCGCCGGCGCGGCGCGCAGGTGGATGTGGTGGAAGCCTACCGCACCGTTCCGCCTGGCGATCTCGCCGATCGTGCCCGTAAAGTGCTCGCTGCGAAGCCGGACTGGATCACGTTCACCAGTTCTTCGACCGCAACGAACCTGATTGCGGCCTGCGGCGCGGAGGCGTTACGCGGCATTCGGGTGGCCAGCATCGGGCCGGTCACCACCGCGACTTTGCGCGTCGCCGGCATCGAAGTTGCCGCGGAAGCAAATCCCCATACCATTCGGGGCCTGGTGGACCGTATAATCGAGAAGTGAAGATTGGGGCCATTCTCGCGCTTTTTGCGCTTTTTCTCGCCGGATGCGCGAAGAAAAATGACACTCCCGAAGCCATCCGGCAGGGCGTGATTCGCGACCTTTCGGACAGCAAGAAGTTCGACATGTCGAAGATGGACGTGATCGTTGACTCGGTTTCGTTCCGCGACAAGGAGGCCGATGCCACGGTCACGTTCGCGCCGAAAGGCGGAACGGCCGCCGATGGCATGTCGATGCAATACACCATGGAGCGGCACAGCGACGGCCAGTGGTATATCAAGAGCCGCGCAGCCGCCGATAATGGGGCGGCGCACGGCGCCTCGGGTTCCACCCTTCCGGCGGGACATCCGGCGATTGGCGCCGGCGACAGCGGCAACCTGCCGGCCGGACATCCACCCGTTGGCCAGCCGCAATGAAAATCGCGGTTCTGGGCGGCGGGCCTGCGGGCGCGTTCGCGGCTGAAAAGCTGGCCTCGGCCGGCGTTCAGACCACTGTCTTCGACGAGAAGCTGGCGTGGGAAAAACCCTGCGGCGGTGGACTCACGTGGAAGGCGTACTCCACCTATCCGTTCCTGAAGGATTCAGCGACGCAGAAGAAAGTGGTGACGGAGTCGGTGCTCACCGCGCCGGGATGTCCACAGGCGAAACTGCGGCTGGATAATCCGATCCTGATTTATTCTCGCTACGAGTTGAATGGGATGCTGCTCGATCGCGCGCAGGCCGCGGGAGCGCAACTCGAACGCACGCGCGTGCTTCGGGCGGAACGCAGCGGCCGGGGATGGAAGATCGAGACGAAGAACGGCACCGCCGAGGCCGATTTCTGCATCATGGCCGCCGGGGCGCGGAATCCGCTCAAGAATATGGGGACGGAACTTGCCCCGAAAGATGCGATGACCGCGCTCGGTTATTTCGTGCCGGGGGAGCGGAAGACGATCGACGTTCAGTTCTTCTCGGGCCTTGCCGGGTACATCTGGGTGTTCCCGCGGTGTGGACATCTTTCGGTCGGGATCTGCGGGAAGGAACCGGCGAGCGCCCTGCGGGTGCGGCTCGAGCAGTACATGCGGGAGAACGATATCCCGACGGCCGGCGCGACTTACTATGGGCACCTGCTGCCCTCGCTCGGCGCCGCGACGTGGCAGAGGAACCGGATCGCCGGCGATGGCTGGATGGCGGTGGGAGACGCGGCTGGTCTGGTCGACCCGATCACGGGCGAAGGGCTCTACTATGCGATGCGCTCGGCGGATCTGGCGGCGCAGGCCATCACGAGCGAGTCATTCGACAGCTATCCGGCGCATTTGCAAAAAGATATAACAGAAGATCTCGAATTCGCTTCACGGCTTTCCGATCACTTCTACTACGGCAAATTCCTGTGGGGGCCGGTGATCACAAGGATGCTGCAGTTCACGCGGCTGAGCCCTACTTTCCGCAGCCTGATGCAGGACCTGTTCGCCGGCTCGCAGACCTATATGAGTCTGCATGGGCGGGTGTGGGGGAATCTCGGGCAGAGCCTGCGCGAGATGGTGACGAACAAGCTCGTCCCCTCCAGGCTACATTAGTCCTTGCCTTCCTTCGCTCTTCCTCCCGTCTATCCAATCCTCGACACCGCGACGCTCGACCGAATTGGGTTTGATTTGCAGATTGCCGCTGAAGCCATGATTGAAGGCGGCGCGCTGATCCTCCAGCTTCGGCATAAGTCCTTCTGGTCGAGGGAGTTGCTGCATAAAGCCGAGAAATTGGGTTCGTTTTGTAAAAACGCCGGTGTGCTGTT
>CAZPZE010000198.1:0-4599 GCA_964590625.1 uncultured Solibacteraceae bacterium | reverse complement strand
CTGGACCCTATCGAGCGAACGCGCCGCAAAGGAACTGGCCTGGCTTCCGGAAAAATCATCCCTCGAAGCATTCCGCGAATTCCTCGCCACCAAACGCGGCGCCCGCCCGCAAAAACTGCGCGAGCCCTATGACGATTGGGGGCTCGACGTCGATTACATCCGCAACTGGGGCGCCTGGTTCGGCTTCCTCCGCAACGTTTACTGGCGTATCGATCACGAAGGGATGGAAAATATCCCCGACGGCAAGGCGCTGTTCGTTTCCAACCACCGCGGCTTCATGCCGCTCGATGCGGTGATGCACCTCTCGCTGATGTTCACGCACCGTCAGCGCGTCTGCCGCTTCCTCATCATCCATTCGCTGCTGCGCACGCCCGGCATGTGCAACTTCCTCACGAAGCTGGGAGGCGTGGTCGCCAGCCAGGAAAACGCGGCGCGGCTGTTCGACCAGGGACAACTCGTCGGGATATTCCCCGAAGGAATCCGCGGCACATTCACGCCCTACAAACGTACGTATAAGCTGCGCGATTTTTCGAGAAGCGAATTTGCCCGCCTCTCCGTTCGCTATCAGGCTCCGGTGGTTCCAACCGCTGTAGTTGGTCACGCCGAAATCTTCCCCATCATCGGCCGCGTCGATTCCAGCTGGGTTGTGAAAGAACTCGGCTGGCCTTATCTGCCGATCGCGCCAATGTTCCCGCTCGCGCCGGTCCCGCTGCCCTCAAAATGGCATGTCAGAGTGCTGAAGCCAGTCCCGCTCGAAGGATTAAGGCCGGAAGACGCCGATAATGACCGCCTCATGCTCGAGTTCAGCCGTCACGTGCAGAACATCGTTCAGAAAAACATCGATGACATGGTCGCGCGCCGAAAGAGCGTGATCATGGGCCATATCCTCGATGGAACTTCGCCCGAGGTTCCCGCGTTCCAGCGCTCGCGCCGCGCCGCGCAGGAATCGGCATAGCGAGCCCGCGCGCTCTCCGCAGCGCCGTTTTGAATCACGTTTTTTTCCGCATTGTTTGCTAAAGGTATCATCGCGCCGATCTGAATGAGTTTCGGCGATTAAAAGGGGGGCGGCTGTATTGACAGACGTCAACCATCAACCGATAATCGGGATTACCGACTTTTGTGTTTTCGCGCGCGGCGCAATTCCCCGCGCGTGCCTGGAATAACCTTCCAGCCGGAGTGCGCAACTACAATGAAGCGATTTCACATCCTGCTTGGTTTCGCTGGATTGCTGATGATGGGTACATGTGCCACCACGCAGGCGGCCACCATCACGTGCGGCATAGGCGATTACAGCGGTACCTATGCATTTATCACGCAGGGTTCGTTCGTGCAGCTGCCTCCCGCGGCTGCCGCACTGCTGGGCACGTTCGCCCAGGCGGGCGTATTTATCAGCGATGGGCTCGGCCACGTCACGATTCAGTCGAACGCCAGCTACAACGGTCTTTTCCTGCCGGCCAACGTGCCGGGCACCTACACGGTGAGCCCGGACTGCACCACGGTCTTCAAGGTCACGCTGCCGCCGCCGCTGTCGATTCCCTCCACCTTCACGGGCGTGCTGAGCGGCGATAATCGCTCCATGGCGCTGGTTATCAGCGATCCTCCCGGCACGGTGGTCATCGGAACGCACGTCAAGCAGGATATCCGGTTCTGCGCGGTTTCCACCTTCAATGGTTCCTACGCGATCGATATGGGTGGCGCTCTGGCCGGCACATCGTCACAAGCCGGGCCTTTCCACCGCGTGGGACGCCTCGTAGCGGACGGTAACGGGAAATTCACCGCAAAAACCCTGGCGGATTACGCCGGCACTTCGGTTGAGGAAGATTTCAGCGGCACCTACAGCGTGGCGGGCGATTGCGGCATCACCCTGAGCTATCAGGTTCCCAACACCTCGAACACGCTGAACTGGGGCGGCTATCTCGCCGGCCACGGCGACGTCGCGATGATCATGATCACGAATTCCGGCTGGGCGGTTTCGGGCAGCCTGAAGGCGCAGCAGCCGTAAGCACGGCTGACGCGGTCCGGAGAAACAGAATGCGCGGCTTTTACAGAATCTTCGGGCGAATCGCGATCCTTGCGGTCTGCGCCGGCGCTCCCGCGGCCTTTGCGCAGTACGGCGGGCGAGCGAACGAGGTTGTTCTGTACCTCGTCAACACCAAGGGCAGTCCTGCGCCGCAGATTGTTCCATCGACGACCGTGAATACCGCGACCGGGTTCACGATTATCGATCCCCGGACTCAGACGCCCGCGCCATTTGGTTCGGATTTCCCCGGCGAATTCTACGTCAATCTGCACAACGAAAGCAACGATAATTTCCGCTACATCATTCAGAAGGAAGGCATCGTCACCCAGCACAATACGTTTCTGGGGCCGGCAAAGCTTTTCATCGCGGAAGGAATGGACCGGCTCCTGATTCCTGCTCAGGCCGATCCCTCCGATCTGACGGCTGGTCTTTTCGCGCCGTTCCCCCAGGGAGTGGATTTCGGACCGGAAGTGCCGGAAGTGGAAGCGCATTCGTTCCTCTGGACACCGGCTTCGGTTTTTCCCCTGCTGCAACCCGCTGACCCGAGCTATCACAGCCCGCTCGATCCTCCGGGCAAAGACGGCAGCCAGTATGTGCTCTCGATCGGTACGTTTGACGCGCTCGTGCAATGGATCGGATGGAACGTGACCTATCCGAACGTGGGATGGCCCTGGGGCATCGACGCGCGGACGATCGATACGGACAGCGCGCTCGGCTCGACCGTGCGGATGCTGCGGCTGCGGCCGGGCATCAAAACTCCGACTTTCAAAATCAGTGGAAATACCCATCTCGCGGTGCTGTCCGGCAGTGTCGTGATTACGCCTTCGAATGGCGGAAAGCCGGTCACCCTGACGAAGTTCCAATATGCGTTCATTCCGAACGGTTACGCGGTGTCGCTGGGCAATCCGATCCCGTACACGGGGCCGACTGAGCTGCCCACGTTTTAGCAGGATCGGGATTATTTAGCTGGAGGAAGGTTTGGCGGACACTTACGACGTAATCATCTGCGGCGCCGGTTCGGGAGGCGGCTTCATGGCCGGCCAGATCGCTCCCAACGCGTCCGTGCTGATCCTGGATGCCGGTCCGCATTTCGCGGAGGCTCCGAATCCGGGTGTCGGTGTGCTCTCCCGGCGTACCCTCTCCACCCAGATGAGCCTTGGGACGTGGATCCCGAACAGCAAGGCCAGCAATCACGGCAGCGTTTTCTATTCGTATCCCATGTATATGGATACGTCGAATCCGTTCACCTTCACCGCCCAGCATGAAGCAAGAGTTGTGGGTGGCGGCTCGGCGGTGAACGTAGGCGCATGGCTGCGGCCGCGTCTGGTCGACTGGGACGGCTTCGAGGAAGAAACCGGCGTCCAGGGCTGGACGAAGCTTGACTTCGAGCCCCACTTTCAGCGCGCCGAGCGCATTCTCAACGTCCATCGCGATTCCCGCGCCTACTGGAACAAGGCCAGCGTGCTCTATGAGCAGGCGGCGCTTGCCAAAGGGCTTCCGGTTGTCGAGACCGCTTCCAACCGCAAGAACTGCATCTTCTGCGGCCACCGCCTCAACGCCGGCATGCCCTGCAAGTACGACTCGCTGATGGGGACCCACATGACGCAGATCCCGGCAGCTCTCGCCGCGGGCGCCACCCTGATCCCTAACGCCACCGTCACCCAGGTCAACATTACGAATAATACGGCGACCGGCGTGACCTACACGGTCAACGGCCAGACTTTTACCGCGAACGCCCGCAAGCTCGTTGTAGTAGCAGCGGGCGCAATGGGAACTCCGCTCATTCTGCGCGACACCGGCCTGCATCTCATCAATCCCAACATCGGCATGTACCTGCGGGCGCACCCCGGCGTCCCGATGGACGTCCTTCTCCCCGGCACCGACTGGAACCAGGATCGCGGCTATCAGTGGAACTGCCATCACCATGGAATGGACGATAACGGCCAGCCGACCGACGCCGTGGTCCACCTGAGCGCCGGCTTCATGGCGACCACCATGTGGGTCGCCGCGGCCTTCCAGATCGGCCTGTTCGGTACGCCCTACAAGGACGTGATGCGGCAGTGGCGCCAGCGCGCCGGAGCCTTCATCTTCGAGATGAAACCCGCCATCACGGGACGCGTGACCGGCACGCGCGCCAATCCCATCATTCTGTATCCGATTACCGACAGCACCGGCGTTCTCGAACCCAAAACGATGAATGACCTGCTCGGTGCGATCCGCCAGGTCGCCGACGTTTACAGGAGTATCGGCGCCTTTTCGGCCTTCCCCAATCCGAGCGTGCCGTCGCAGGTTCTCAAGCAGCAGATCAGCCTGTTCGTCACGACGTCGGGCGCGCTGCATCCGCAGGGTACCTGCCGCGCCGGCTCTGATCCATCCAATTCCGTGGTGGATGCGAACCTGATGTCCTGGGATATCAAGAACCTCATGATCAACGACGCGAGCGTGATTCCCAACGCGCTCAGCTCGAATCCGAACGCCATGATCATGGCGGTTTCGAGCCGCGCTTCGGACTACGTAAATCACCAGATTCTCGGCGCGACATCCGCGCCCACGGCGCAGGCCGAAATGGTCGCCTTCGA
>CAZPZE010000197.1:0-1682 GCA_964590625.1 uncultured Solibacteraceae bacterium | reverse complement strand
GCCTGCAACAACTGGCCAGGCCCGACGAGCCGTTCCACGATCTCTCCCGAAACCGGCGCGAGCACCGGAATCTGCAGCGTCGTCGCAGGCTTCGCATCGGGATCGGCGATGCCGAGCGCGCGCAAGGCGTCGGCCGAGGATTCGACATCGGCCTGCGCCTGCGCCCGGTCCGATTCCGCCTGCTCCAGGTCCTTCTGGGCGATCGCCTTATGGGCGAGCAGATCGACAGAGCGCTTGTAATTCTTATCCGCAAGCTGAAACGCATCGCGGGCTTTCTGATAAGCCGCGAGCGCGCTCGAATAATCGGGGCTGCGGACTTCGAGCAGCGGCTGCCCTGTCTTCACCATGTCACCCGGCATGACAAAAATTTCGCGCACCGGTCCGCCCACAGCGGAGAATACCGGAGTGGTGTTGTTCGCATCGTAAGCGACCGACCCGGTGAACCGCAGCACATGCGGAATCGAGCCCTTCACCGCTTTTACGACCTGGACGTGCGACATCTCGCCGGCCGGAACCGCGAACAACGCGGGCGTATCGGCCTTGCTCGCTCCCCCGGTGTAAGAGGTCATCTGCGACGCTTTCTCACCGCGGTTTCCACAGCCCGCCAGCGCGGCAAGAAGGCATCCGCCCGCAAGAAGCGTCACACTCTGCTGCATTCTGATTCCGTTCATGGCAGGTTCCTCGTTCCCACAGCGCTGCGTAATTGTTCGAGCGAGACCATCCATGCGGCCAGCGCCTGCCGGTAGGCGAGCTGATTCGCGCGATAGCTTCGTTCGGCATCGAGAAAATCGAGCAGCGGCGCCGCGCCGTGCTGATAGGCGTATTCGGAAATGTCGCGCGATTGCGTGGTCTGGTCCAGATAACCGGAGCGGAACAGGCCGATGATCTCGTCGTTGGTCTTCAGGCCTTCCCAGGCGGTCACAACGTCGGACGAGATTTGTTCCGAGGCCTCGCGGTAGAGCTCATTGGCCTGCGTCACCGCCGCCTGCGTGCGGGCAATCTCGCCCTGATTGCGGTCGAACAGCGGGATATCCATGTTGAAGAAGAACGCGGCTGAATTTTCCGCGCCCACGTGCGAGTAGTTGAAGCTGACCCCGAGATCCTTCTTTCCGTTGGCTTTCGCAAGCGCTACCTGGCTGTTGGCCGCGATGATGCTCTGCCGCGCGGCCGTCAGATCGGGGCGCGACTGCATGGCGAGCGACTTCAGCTGATCTTCCGAACTGGTGACCGGCTTGTATTCGAGCGCGCCCTCCACGTCGTAGTTTTCCGGCACTGATTCGAATCCGAGCAGTTGCCGCAGCGCGGCGAGCGCCTGCACGCGGGAAAGCTTCGCGGCCGAAACATCCTGCTGGAACTGAAGAAGCTGCAGCTTGATCCTGATGAGATCGCCCTCGCTCATGTCGCCGGCCGCGACGCGAGCCTCGCTGATGTCGATGGTCTGCTGATAGCTCTTCAGATCCTGGTTGGCGAGATCGAGCGTGGATTCGGCGAGCAGAACCGCGATGAACTGCTGGGCGACGTTGAATGAGAGCGTGCGCTCATTATCGAGCACCTGGGATCGCGAGACCGCCGTTACGTCTTTCGCGGCCTGCAGCCGGTTCTGGCGCTTCTTGCCGCGCTCGATCGTGTAGCCGACCCCGAAATCGAACTGCGCGGTGGTGTTGAAGTAGTCGGCGGAAGCG
>CAZPZE010000196.1:0-3353 GCA_964590625.1 uncultured Solibacteraceae bacterium | reverse complement strand
CGCAACACCCGCCGCGATCGGCCAGGTCTGCCAGGCGGGCGTGGCTTGCTCTGCCTCGGCAGCGTTTTCCAGAATGCGCAGCGCGACCGGCGCCGCATCGAGTGACCCCGATGCCAGCCGGCAGCGGATATACCCGAGCGGCGCGGTCACATTCCCGGTCCGCACTGGCGCCAGTGGCGCCATGGTCAGCGTCACTGGTCCGCTCAGAGTCATCGCGCGTGTGTCATCGATCGCGTTGATTGGCGTCCACACGCCCGGCTCCGTTTGCGCTTCCCACACCACACTTGCGGAGTAGTGTGGCGGCAGGGCGGGCGCCGCGGCCGGAGGCTGTGTCACGCCCGACGATTTGCACGTAAGCGGCGGCGGGCAGGACTTCATCCGCGATTGAATCTCATCGAGAATCGCCTGGCGCGCCGCTCTGGATGCTGTCTCACCCTGAAGACCGATGTAAACGCTGAGCAGATCTCCGCTGTTGAATTTGCCGCTGAATCCCAGATACAGCGCGTCGCCGGGCTGCGGATTTGTTCCGAATACGGCGAGAGGTTTGCCGTGAGTCCAGTCTCCGGTTACGTCGCGGAATATGCCGCCGCTTTGCACCTGAACGGCGGCGATGGCGGCAGGCAGCACGGATATCGGGCTGACCAGCCGGAACTTTCCCTGATTGCCATCGAGCATGGGCGCGTCGAGTTCCGTCGTCGAAGGCAGCGATAGCGCAGCCCCTCCCGCCTTCAGCGCGAACTGCACAACGCCGCGCGCGGCGATCGCCGGCAGCGGCGCGATTCCAATCAGCGCAAGAAACGCCAGCGTGTGAGCATCGGGAATTCGGTTTGCGCGGTAAATGTCCGCATCGGTCACCCACGCCATCAGTTCCATGAGCGTGATGCCGGGATCGCTCGCGTTGTAATCCGTCCAGGCGGGCGCAAAAACCGGAAGCAGTGAGCGCGCTTCGTCGGTCAAATCACTCCAGCGGCGGTCGTCGAGATTGGGCAGAGGCACGTACATGGCGTCAGTTACCAGCCCCCTTCACCTTGAGCCGTACAACTCCGGCCACCACGATCTGATCGGGTGGAACAGCAGCGGATTCGCCCTGCACCTGGTTGTTCACCAGAAGCTGGATCGATTCGGCATGATCCATGCCCTCCACGGATTCGAGCACCGCGGCGACATCGGAGAGATAAACGGCGCGGCCAAAATCCCATCCCTCGCCCGAAGGTCCACCGTAAAGCGGATGGAGAAAATCAGCGACCGCCTGCGTGGCAGCGGTTTCCACCGGTCCTGCCTGCGTCTCATCCACAGGCTGGATCACCGCGTAGACATCAACTGGAAAGTAAGTCGGCCCCGTAACGTTGATGTGTCCGCTGGTCGCAAGTCCTGCCGGCGCGCGCGATGCCACATAGGCCAGCACCTCTTCGCGCAGCCCCGTGCTCGGGTACGGCCGCGGCGCCTGGCTGTCGGGAATCACAAAGAGCGTGAGCCACCCCGGCAGCGTTCGCCCAACCGGATTGCGGTTCGGGATAGCTTTCACCACGGCGATGGCGGACGACGCTTCTCTCGCCATCGCCTCGTAATCGCCCGCCGTCAATGCCCGGCCGCGATGCCTGACGCTTTCCGGCGCGCGATCCTGAAAGGACTGCAGCGTCTCTCCGTCCGACCCACCCTCGGCTGCCCGCGGATTGTTGACGCTCTGCACACCGGGAACCGCGCCCAGCAGCTGCGTGATCGTATTCGCCGCAACGTTGCCGCTAGTTCCGCCTCCCGATTGAAACGTTTTCAATGCAACCTGGGCATCCTGCGGGAGCAGGCGTCCGTTGACTCCATCGCCGAAGAACACGAGCCCGCGCGCGCGATCGATGGCATAGACGCGGTCAGTCGAGCTCGAAAGAAACAGAGTAGGTTGCGCATACCAGCGCACCCACACTTCCGCGACGTTTTTCTGGTTGTCGCGCACCAGCCGAAGATCGCCCTGCGTGATATCACCCGGCTTTCCTTCCTTGCCGAGAAGGTTTTCGAGCTGACGTATGAAGTTGTTATCGCCGCCGGAGAGATCGAGCGCAATCAGACGCCACTCCACATTGGCGCGCGCGCCCGAGAGTTCCTGCACTTCCAGACGCTCGCCCGGAATCACCGGGATCTGGGTTACCGGAAACACTTCGCCCGGCTGGCCAGTCGCGCTGCCCAGCGGAACCGTGTTGAAGGTTCGCTGCTGCAGTCCCCACACCGCGTTCGGAAAGATTCCATTGACGGTTTCCGCAGTGGGCGTGCCATCTTCTTTCAATCGCCCGCGCAGCCAATAGAGCGGCGTCCCGAATCGAGCAAGCGCTGCGCTGTCGCTCTCTGCGATATAGGAGAGAATGCCCGGCGCCGCGAGATTCGCCGTTTCATCCGAAACCGGCACCGCCGACCATTCGAACCCATCCCAGTACTCCCACAACATTGCCGGCGCGGCGGACGCGGAAGGCTGCTCCGCGATGTCGAAGAAAATGCCGATGTTCGCCGTGGGTGGCGGCTGATCGACGCCGAGATAGAGCGCGGGTGTTACATCATCCGTGGTTCGATACGGCTGAAATGAGGAACCGGGCCATGTCGCTTCGTACGTGTGGTCCTCGTATTGAAAGTCGTTGTATGTAAGCGCCGTCTCTGGATAAAACGGCCCGAACTGCCACGCATAGCCAATAGCCGCGGCGGCAAGCAGCGGCGCCTGCGTGACCAGAATATTGAAATTATTACTGTTGAACGACATGGCCTGCGTGAAGCCGAAGCCTCCGCTCACCAGCCGCGCGCGCATCCACAGATCCTGGTCGTTGTTGACCGCGACGGGGACCATATCCGTCGGCACCGCGAAATCGAGAATCTCGGAAACCGTGAAATCGGCCAGCACGGTTTGTGTCCCCACTGCGCTCAATCCTGCCCATTCGCGGCCGTTCCAGTACTCCCACGCAACGATGTGTGTAAGCGGGGTGATCGAAGCATCCGGCAGCCCCGCGGCGGTCAGAGACATCAGCTTGTCGGAAGGGGCCGCAGTTTTTGGAAGGTGCATGCGAAAACGCGCGTTCGGCTTCGCGAATGTTTCCGCGTTGTTGAAGTAGAAGACGGTCCCCGGCTGCGGCTGCTGCCCGAATGGCAGAAAAGGTTTCGAAGTGTCCAGTTTCGTGCCGTCGTTGTACGCTTTGTTGAGAGTCAGGCCGGTGATCTTCAGCGTCAGATTCACGACCGCCGTGTTCGACGAAACGTTGAGCTGAAGCGAATCCGTGGCTCCGAAGAAGGTCACGTCGAACTGCATGACGTGATTCGTCCCGAAGTCATCGAGCGAAATGCTGAACGAGCCATCGCTGGCCGTCACCGTGGTCCGCTGC
>CAZPZE010000195.1:0-18834 GCA_964590625.1 uncultured Solibacteraceae bacterium | reverse complement strand
CTCCGGGTTCGTCGGCTTCTCTTACAACAGTTTCTATTCGTTCGCGTATGCAGACTTCCTCCGCGGTACGCCCCCCCTCACCAACATCACCATGACCGATCAGGAGGTGGAGCGGCTGTGGCAGGCAGGTTTCGATGTGACTCCGGCGAAACGTTTCTCGCTTCGATTCGCCGGTAATTTCGTACGGGTGAATGGTCAGGGCGTCATGATGGGCGAAAAACCACTTTACGGACCGGTCACATTCCCCACAGCGAGTGGCGCTTTGTCTTATAATCTTCCCCGGGCTGGTAAACTGTCCGTGCAGTTGCAGCGGGCTTACTATCTCGAACAGATTCTTTCAGCAAACAGCTTCAGCGCAGGCGTTTTGCTGGTCGAATGGACAAGGAGCTTTTGAATGACGAAAACGAAAATTGTGACTGGCCTCGGCGTCTGCCTTCTCGCCGCCGCCGCAGGCTGGGCGCAGGGTGACGCGAAAGCGATCTTCCTCGATAAGTGCTCGATCTGCCACGGGGAAGACGGCGCCGGAAAGACAGCGAAGGGACGAAAGCTGAAAGTGAAAGACGTGCACGTGACCAGTAAGAGCGAGTCCGAAGCCGACATGATCAAAATCGTGACCGACGGCAAGGGCAAGGACATGGACTCGTTCAGTAAGGACTTCTCGGCGGCGCAGATTAAAGGTCTGGTCGAGTATTACCGAAGTCTCGCTAAGTAGACCATATGTCTCTTCCCATCGTTCTCACGCTGACCGGGCTGACCGTGGTGCTCGCGCTCTTCGTTGCATTACGCCGCGGTATATCCCGGTCACGCGATGGGAAGATGCTGGCCTTCGCGGCTCTGGCTATCCTGCCGGCGGTCACTATCTGGGCCGGTTTTGAAGAGCATCTCGACCGCGCCACATCCACCAACTTCTGCCTTTCCTGCCACGTGATGGAAGATTACGGGAAGAGCCTGCATTACGACGACAAGAGCTACCTCCCCGCGGTGCACTTTGAGAATCATTTTGTCCCGCCGGACCACGCCTGCTACACATGCCATACTGACTACGCAATGTTCGGCGGCGTGAAAGCAAAATTCCGCGGACTGCGCCACATTTACGTCGAATATTTCGGCACGATACCCAAGCCCGCGGATATCAAGCTCTACAATCCCTTCCCAAACGAAACCTGTCTGCACTGCCACCTCGGCGCACGGAAGTTCGAAGAGGTAGCCGGTCATCACCGCACGCCGGGGGCGATAAGCGACATGAAAACCGGAAAGACTTCATGCCTCTCCTCCGGCTGTCATGACATTGTTCATGAAGTGGGAGATCTGCCGGATTCGAAGATGTGGTATGGAGCGAGCAAATGAGAATGGAAAAGCACTTACGGCGCGCGGGCATTCTGGTGACGGTTGGGCTGATCATCCAGATCCTCTCCCTCATACCGCTGCATCCGCTGGCGTTCATCGGATTCGCGGGGCTGGCCGTTCCGATCACGGCTGCGGGCGTCATTTACTTCCTTCTGAGCCTGGTCAGAAACGAAGAGACCGAAACCGGCCAGTCCGGCCAGAAGTAGAGACCGGACTGACCGATTTCGCCCCTCAACGCGCGACTTGGTAAGGATTCGGCGTCGGCCCGTAAGGATTCAGCGAGATACTCTGCGGCGCAATCGAGGAGACGCCGATGGCGGTCGCGAGCAGCAAGGCTACCAGATAGGGCAAAGGGCTTTTGGTGAATCGCATGGAACTTCCTCCGGATTTCATGAGTGACTCTCGAAATGGATTCGGCAGAAAGCTGGCCACCAGCGCGTGCTGATTCAAAAGAAGATACGCGAACGATCCCGCGTCACCTGTGTGAATACACGCAGTCTTGCCCCAGGACCGGCCCCTAAGCTGTAAACTTGCTGGAGTATGGGCGATACCGGAAACGAAATCTCTCTCGTCATTATTGACGACAACGCGGGAAGCCTCGAAATGCTTTCCACCGCTCTGGAGAATGAAGGCATCCGGATTTTTACAGCTCAGGATCCGGAGGAAGGCATCGAGATTGTCTTCCGCGAACATCCCCAGATTGTCCTGACCGATCTCGTCATGCCGGGGCTCAGCGGCATGGAGGTCCTCGATCGCGTTGTGGCCTTCGATCCCGCCATCGACGTGGTGCTGATGACCGCACACTACACCAGCGAATCGGCCGTCGAAGCGATCCGCAAGGGCGCGGCCGATTACCTCAACAAGCCGGTTTCGATTCCCCTGCTCCGCGAGCGCATCGCGCGGCTGGCCGAAGAGGCGCGGCGCCGCGAGCGCGCCACTTCAATCGACGATCGCGTCCTGCAGGAGTCCCAGTTCCAGGGCATGGTCGGCCGCAGTGCCGTCATGTTCGATCTGTTTTCACGAATTCGCCGCGTGGCGCCGCACTACAGAACGGTCCTCGTGACCGGTGAAACCGGCACCGGCAAAGAGCTGGTGGCGCGCGCGCTTCATCAATCCAGCCCTGTCCGGAACGGGAATTTCGTCGTCCTGAATTGTTCGGCCGTTGTGGAGACGCTCTTTGAAAGTGAGCTCTTCGGCCACGTTCGCGGCGCATTTACGGGCGCGGACCGCGACAAGATGGGAATGTTCGAGCACGCCGACAAGGGAACGATTTTCCTCGATGAAATCGGCGACATGCCGCTGGCCACCCAGGCGAAGCTGCTCCGCGTTCTCCAGAATCAGGAAGTGCTGCGCGTGGGCTCGCTGACCCCGCGTAAAATCGACGTGCGCGTCATCGCCGCCACCCACCGCGATCTCAAAACCGCAATCGCCGAAAAGACGTTTCGCGAAGACCTCTTCTACCGGCTGTCGATGGTCGAAATCCATACGCCCTCGCTCGCCGAGCGCAAGGAAGACATTCCCCTGCTGACCCGCTACATGGTCGACAAGTATTCCCGCCAGTTCCATAAAGACGTTCGCGGCCTGACGCAGCGCGCCCAGATCATGCTGGCGCGGCACGAGTGGCCGGGCAACGTGCGGGAGCTCGAAAACGTCGTCGGCCACGGCGCCATGATGGCCCTGGCGGAAACGATCGACGTCCAGGATCTCCCGGAGTACCTCCGGTATCCGTCGGCCGCAATACCCGGTTCGGGGGCGGCCGCTATCGCCGGCGACGGCACTTTTGAAGATCACGAAAAACGCCTCGTCGCGGAGGCGCTCGCAAAAGCCGGCGGCAATCAGTCTCAGGCCGCCCGCGCCCTTCGGATCGGGCGGGATGCCCTGCGCTACAAGATGAAAAAGCACGGTCTCGATTTCCCAACACCCCAGAAGCCCTGAGCCATCTGCGTCTCCACACGCTGGAGCCTGAGGTTCCTGGCGCAGCCACCCAACCCATGCAAGACGACTTGATCCCCGTTCTCCAACCCACCCTGAAAGCGCTGGCCTCCGTGTCCCCCAATCCGGTGATCGCGCTGGACAGCAGGGGCCTGATTCGCCTGTGGAATACGGCGGCCGAAGTCTTGCTGGGCTGGAAAGAAAGCGAATTACTGGGTTCCCCCCTGCCAATCCTGGGTGAGGCAGCGAGCACCGAGTTCGTCAAATCTTTGGCAGCCACGTTGCTTCACAGGGACTATCCCCGGGTGGTCTGGGCGACGAAAACTGGTGTATCCATCGAAACAGGATTCCGGATCGTCGAATGGACCGGCCCGGACGGCGCCCGGTCGGGCTTTTTATTGATCGTGACGAACTTATCGGAACAGAACCAGGTCGCGGAGGAGAAGGCGCAACTGCAGAAAGACGCGGTTACCGCGAGGGCGGAGGCCGACGAAGCAGCGCGTTTCCGGGAACTCGTGGAAGCCGCTCCCGACGCCATCATCAAGGTCGATTCGCACGGCAAGATCGCTTTGATCAACCGGGCAACGGAGACGCTGTTCGGATACACGAGGGACGAGCTCATCGGACAACCTGTAGAAATCCTGGTACCGGCGGTTTACCGCGGTGTCCATGTCGGTCATCGGGCGGCGTACATGGAAAATCCCGTGGCGCGGCCGATGGGACATGGCCTCACTCTCCACGCCGTGAAGAAGGACGGCACCGAATTTCCGGTGGAAATCAGCCTGAGCCCGGTTCACACAGCGGAAGAAGTACGAACGATTGCCATCGTCCGCGATGTGACCGAACGGAAGCGCATCGAACAGCAGATGCGCGCGATGGAGCACCAGTTCAACCAGACCCTCGCGGCGAAAAACGATGAGCTCCGCATTCGGAATGAGGAAATTCAGCGCGCCGACCGCCTCAAGAGCGAATTCCTCGCCAGCATGAGCCATGAGCTGCGCACCCCTCTCCACACGGTCATCGGCTTCTCGCAGCTTCTCGCGGAAGAGATTCAGGGACCGCTGAACGAAAAGCAGCGGCGGTTCGTGGACCACATCCATCGCGATTCGCAGCATCTGCTGGAGCTGATCAACGACATTCTGGACCTGAGCAAAATCGAATCCGGCAAGATCGAACTGCGCCGCGAAGTGTTCGAAGCCGCGCCCGAAATACGCGGTGTGGTGGAGAGCATCAGCCAGGCGGCCGGGTCAAAGTCGATCTCCCTTGAGATGAACATCGACGGCGATCCCGCGGTGGATGCCGACCGGGTCCGGTTCCGCGAAATCCTCCTCAACCTCCTGAGCAATGCGCTGAAATTCACGCCCCTCGGAGGCCGCATCCTTGTGGATAGCGGACCCGCGGAGCCCGGATTCTGCTGCATTCGCGTGCAGGATACAGGCATCGGGATTCCGGAAGGACAGGAAGAAGCAATTTTTGACAAGTTCTATCAGGTGGGGTCCACGACCAAAGGCGTCCGTGAAGGCACGGGCCTGGGGCTCTCGATTACACGCCACCTTGTGGAACTGCATGGCGGGCAAATCTGGGTGCGAAGCGAACCGGGGAAGGGCAGCTGCTTCAGCTTCACGTTGCCTCTGGGTGAGAACAAATGAAGAAGATACTGATTGCGGATGATAAAGCCAGCAGCCGGGAGCTGATTCGGACGCTCCTCGAGCATTCGGGCTACCAGGTTTGCGAAGCGGCCGACGGCGCGGAGGCGCTGGAGATGGCAACGCTGGAAAATCCGGACCTCATCCTCCTCGATATTCATATGCCGAAGATGGATGGCTACGGGACAGTCTCGGAGATGCGGCGCGTCGAGACCCTTAGCAAGCTGCCGATCGTGGCGCTGACGGCAAGCGCGATGCGGGGTGATCACGATAAAGCCATCCGCGCGGGATTCACCGCATACATCACGAAGCCGGTGAGCCTTACGGTATTGCGCCGCGAGATCGAGCGCCTGCTGGCGTAAATCAGAGCGTTCGCAGGAACGCGATCAGATCTTTCTTCTCGGCCGGCGTCAGGTTCAGGCCAAAGGGATGGCCGGGAATGGATCGTGCCTTTCCGTCGTATCCCTTGAAGCCCGTTGGAACGTAGTCAGGCTTGAGGCGCGCAGGATCCAGCCATTCTTCGAGCGTCATTGCCGCCCCTGTGTGGCCAAGCGGCCCGCGATACCAGACGCCCTTGAGCGAAGGCACTTTGTAATAGCCGGTTCCCTTGTGGCTGTCGAGCGCGTAACGCGGATCGACGCCGATATGACGGTCCACCACTTCATCTGACGCTTTGGCGTCGAAGCCATCCGCCGGCACGAGTTTATTGTTGGTGTAGAGCGGCGGCGTATGGCAGTTCACGCAGGTCTCGCGCACGAATAACTGCTGTCCCCGGCGCGCCGAAGCATCGAACGGATTTGGATTCGCCGGCGGTTTCAGCGAATAAAGATAGCTCGCAAGCGCATAGAGCTCGGCATCGCTGTACCGAACGCCGGGCATCGCGGCAGGCGCCGGCGCCGAAGCACCATAACGATCGGCCGTGAACATATCCTGCGCGAGCGTGCTGTAGCGCATCAGATCGGCGATGCTGCGCTGCCGGATGAAACCCGTGTGATCGAGAAACTTCCTCTCGCTCACGCCGATCAGATCCGGAATCTGCGGCGGCAGCAGCATGCTGGTATTCGCGCGCGCGGTCACACCGGGCGGAATGGCTTCGCCCGCCGCGATGAACTCATCGATCGTCATCTGCTCGGTCGCGCGGTTGAGATCGTTTTCGACCCAGGGCGATTCAAACTGCATCGCGAACCTGCGAACCTGGGCGAGCATGCGGTCGGGTCCAATCGCCTGGGCAGAAGCGCGCAACAGCATGGCGCCTTCGCGGTCACTCGGATTGTTGCCCTGCGCTCCCGCGATTACCGTGCCATCCGCCATCACCCGCGTGTGGCACGTCACACAGCCCATGGAACCGAGCTCGACGGTTCCCTTCCTGCGAATCACCCAGCTCGCGAACGGAATGGTGCCGTCCTTCGCGACCGGAATTCGCGCCTTGCGGACGAACTCAGGATCCTGCAGATTCTGTGCCGTGAAGAAGACCGGATTGAACGACGTCGGCGCGTTGAAAACGATCTCTCCGGCGGCGATCCATTGTTCCGGCGTCGTGATCTTCGAAGCGTCGAAAGCAACCACCGGATCGAGCGACCGCAGATGTTCCATGTAACCGGCGGGCTCGCGGCCTGGCGCATACACCGGATACGACTTGTAGATCACGCGCTCCGGGATCTTATAGTAAGCCTCTTCGCTGATGTGGATCGGCGAAAATTCCGGACGCACGAGCGGCACTTCCAGTGTCTCGACAGCGGACTTTTCCCACGTCCGCGGAATATCGGCCGCGAATACCGGCAGCGCAAGGATAGGCAGCGCGAAGATCGGCGCAACGAAGAGCAACAGAGCTTTCATAACAGGCGAAATCGCCGCCACCCAGTATCTCAAGAGGCGATTTGCGGGCGGGAAATGTTCATGTCCGAAAACCGCCAGTTTTCGAGGAGCGGCGCTGCGAAAATGGGTCCATGGAGTTGCCGGACAAAGAGACCTGCTACCGGGCCCTTGAGAGCCGGGACCCGCGATTTGACGGCCTTCTGTTCACCGGCGTCAAGTCGACCGGGATCTATTGCCGGCCCGTCTGCCCGGCGCGCACACCGAAGTTCGCGAATTGCGAGTTTTTTGGCTCGGCGGCCGCCGCGCAGGAGGCGGGATACCGTCCGTGCCTGCGCTGCCGTCCGGAAACCGCGCCCGATCTCGCCTCCTGGCGGGGAACGTCGAACACCGTTTCGCGCGCGCTCGCGCTGATCACCGATGGCGCGCTCGATGGCCCGGAAGCCGGCGTGGAAGCGCTGGCCGAACGGCTTGGAATCGGCGAGCGGCATTTGCGGCGGCTGTTTGTGCAGCATCTGGGAGCGTCGCCGATCGCGGTGGCCCAGACCCGGCGCGTGCTGTTCGCCAAGCAACTGATCCACGAGACGACCATGCCGATGACGGAAGTGGCGCTCGCCGCCGGATTCGGCAGCATCCGCCGCTTCAACGAAACGTTTCTCCGCCTGTTCGGACGCCCGCCGAGTGCGCTGCGAAGAAAGAGTTCGTCGCCCGAAGCCGGAGTCACGCTGCGGCTGCGCTATCGCCCGCCGTATGACTGGGATTCCATGCTCGGCTTTCTCGCGGCGCGTGCCATCCCCGGAGCGGAACTGGTGGAAAACGGACGCTACTTGCGCACGGTTGGAATTGACGGTTTTACCGGAAGCATACAGGTTTCGCATCTGCCGGTGCGCGAAAGTCTGAGCGTGACGATTCGTTTTCCGCGCGTGCAGTTGCTGCCGGCGATTGTGGCGCGTGTACGCCGCCTCTTTGATCTGGGCGCCGATATCGAAACCATCGACTCACACCTCTCGCTCGATCCGCGCCTCGCGCCGCACGTGGCGCGCCGCCCCGGTCTTCGCGCGCCGGGAGGGTGGGATGGCTTTGAGCTCGGTGTCCGCGCGGTGCTTGGCCAGCAGGTGAGCGTCGCGGCCGCGAGGAATCTCGCAGGCCAACTCGTGGCCGCTCACGGCGAACGCGTAGGAAAGCAGTTTGCGATCGATCCCCGGCTCACGCATGTTTTTCCCGATGCGCGCCGGGTGGCATCCGTAAAATCAATCGAAGTCGGAATGCCGGAGGCGCGCAAAGCAGCGCTCAAGGGACTGGCCGAAGCAGCGGCCGCGGATCCCTCTCTGTTTCGGCCTCTCGGAACAATGGAAGAAGCAATCGCGAAACTGCGAAAGATCAAAGGTGTGGGCGAGTGGACCGCGCAGTACATCGCACTGCGCGCCCTCGGCGAAACCGATGCATTCCCCGCCGCCGACGTTGGTTTGCTGCGCGGCGCCGAAGTCGTGGATGGCTTGCGGCCAACCGTGCCGGACTTGCTGACACGGTCGGAAACGTGGCGGCCCTGGCGCGCCTACGCGGCACAGCACCTCTGGGCCGCGGATTCAGTGAGGATGAACTATGCCTGAAGTGTTGAAACTCTTTCTCGATCGGCTGGCAACGCCGATCGGAGAAATGCTGCTGGTGACGGACGCGGCCGGAAAAGTGCGCGCGCTCGATTGGAACGACTACGAGCCGAGGATGCAGGCGCTGCTCGACCGGCATTACGGCAAAGGACGCTGCACGCTCGAACCGGCGCGAAATACCCATGCGCTGCGCGAGCGGATCGGCCGCTATTTCGCAGGCGAAGTCACTGCGATCGACCAGATTGCCGTGGAGACCACAGGCACCGCATTCCAGCGCAGCGTTTGGAATGAACTGCGCAACATCCCCGTGGGGACTTCGATTTCCTACGGCACTCTCGCGCAGAGAATCGACCGGCCCAAAGCCGTACGCGCGGTCGGCCTCGCGAACGGATCGAATCCCATCGGCCTGATCGTGCCCTGCCATCGCGTCATCGGCGCCGATGGCTCGCTCACCGGCTATGGCGGCGGACTCGAACGAAAGAAGTGGCTGCTCGACCACGAGCGTATGCACACGAAAGGCGCAAGTCTGTTCGCCGCATGAAGCTTTTGAACCGCTGCACCTGGGCCGAGAGCAATGCCGAGCTCCGCGATTATCATGACACCGAATGGGGCGTTCCCGAATTCGACAGCCGGGCGCTTTGGGAGAAGCTCATTCTCGATGGATTTCAGGCCGGGCTTTCGTGGAACGTCATCCTTCAGAAGCGTGAGGCCTTCCGCAAGGCTTTTCACGGCTTCGATCCGGCAGTCGTGGCGCGATTCACCGCGCGCGACGTCGATCGGTTGGTGCTGGACCCCGGAATCGTCCGCTCTCGCGCCAAAATTGAAGCCGCAATCGGCAGTGCCCGAGCTTATCTCGAAATGGATGATTTCTCAAAGTGGGTTTGGGATTTCGTCGACGGCAAACCCATCCAGACCACTGGTCCGCGTCCCGTGAAGACCGAACTTTCCGAGCGCATTTCGAAAGAGCTGAAGCAGCGCGGATTCAAGTTCGTCGGCCCGACCATCATCTACGCCTGGATGCAGGCGGTCGGCATGGTGAATGACCACGCCGACGATTGTTTCCGGCGCACAGCCGTAAAGAAGCTCGCTCGCCGATAATAGGCAGGTGGATGCAGGTTCGGGTTTACGATCCGGCGCGCACGCCCGCGCACTGGCTGGAAATCATCCAGCCCGGGCAGTTTTCTGTCTTCGTACTCGACGCTTCCCGTCGCGCTGCCGCGCCTGGAGATCCATCGGTTGAGATCGCACCGGATTTCGACACGGCAATCAGATTTGCCGAGGACGTCGTTGCGCGCGATCCTTCGCTCTGCTGCGAAATCTACGATCACAGCGGAAAAGCAGGCGAACCGCTGCGGACGGTGTACGAACCCTCAGTCCGTGGCAAATACGAAGGCCGCCCCAGGGCGCGGAAGGAGATGTGGATCGGGGTCGGCATCCTGGCAGTCGCCTCCGTTTTCATCGCCTACGACGTCAAGCGCGATCTGACCTGGCTGTGGGGTTACATAATCGGGCTCAAGCTCTCGATAATCGGCGGGGCGTTTCTCGTGCGCGGCATCAGCCGGTATCTGGAGGCGCGTTAAGAATGCCCGAGTTGCCGGACATCGCCGCCTACCTCGGCGCTCTCGAAACGCGCGTGCTCGGCCAGCCGCTCGCGAAGATCCGCATCAACAGCCCGTTTCTCCTCCGAAGCGTGACGCCGCCACCGTCCGCCCTCGAAGGGAAAACCGTCCGCTCACTCCGGCGCATCGGCAAGCGAATCGCTTTCGGCTTTGACAACGACCTTTGGCTGGTTCTGCATCTGATGATCGCGGGACGCCTCCACTGGAAACCCGCCGGCGCGAAGATCAGCGGCAAATATCAGCTCGCGACTTTCGATTTCCCGGATGGCTCTCTCGTCCTCACCGAAGCCGGCTCGAAGCGGCGTGCATCCCTGACGCTGTACGGCAGCGAAGCCGAAATGATGGCGAGCGACCCAGGCGGCGTCGATATCTTCTCGATCGACCTCGACGCCTTCCGCAAAGCCCTGACCCACGAGAACCATACGCTGAAACGCGCCCTCACCGATCCGCGAATCCTCAGCGGCATCGGCAACGCCTACTCCGACGAAATCCTGCACGCCGCGAAGCTTTCGCCAATCGCCCTCACCCGGAAACTGACCCCCGAAGAATGGAGTCGCCTGTTCGATGCGACCCGCGCTGTTCTGAAAATGTGGGTAGACCGACTCGGCCGCGAAGCAGCGGGCGGCTTCCCCGAAAAGGTCACCGCATTCCGCGTCGATATGGCTGTCCACGGCCGCTTCGGCAAGCCCTGCCCCGTCTGCGCACAGCCAATCCAGCGAATCCGCTACGCCGATAACGAAACGAACTACTGCGCGCACTGCCAGACCGGCGGACGCCTGCTCGCCGATCGCGGCCTCTCTCGCCTTCTCGGCAAAGACTGGCCCCGCACTCTCGAAGAAATGGAAGAGCTGAAGAAGCGCTGATTACGCGACTTCAAGACCGCGCATCGTCCCGGTCGAAGTAGCGAACTTGTCTTCTTCAATCCCGAGCCGCTGCAGGATCGAGACGAAAAGATTCGGCAGCGGATAATTCCGCTCGCGATCGAACGCGAGATGCTGGCCATGGCGGAATCCGCCGCCGGCGAAAAGCGTCGGCAGGTTCGTCGTCACGTGCGTATCCGCGTTGCCCAGATTCGTCCCGTAGAGGATCATCGTCCGGTCGAGCAGCGTTTCACTGCCTTCGCTGCAGCCCTTCAGATCGCCGAAGAGCTTCGCCAGAAGCTTCATATGCTCACGGTCGATCATTTCGAGCTGCGCGAGCTTCTTCGGATTCTTGCCGTGGTGCGAAAGGTTGTGATACCCGTCGTCGGTCGGCTGGCCTTCCACCGTAATCGCGGGCGAGTTCACGCCGTCAAGGAGCAGCGCAACGAAACGTGTGGAGTCAGTCTCAAATGCAAGGCGCGCCATGTCGTACATCAGCCGCACCTTGTCCATATAAGCCTTCGGATCGGTGGGATCGATCGGCGGCTTCTCCTTCACCACCGGCTTCGGCTTCGTCTCCCATTCCGACGCGCTCACCAGACGCTGCTCGAGATCCCGCACGCCAGTCATGTACTGATCGAGGCGGGCACGGTCCGCGGCGCCGACGTTACGTTCCAGGCTCTTCGTCTGGTCAGCGATCGTATCCATGATGCTCTGGCCGAGCGCCAGACGCCGCGTCTGCGCCTGCACCTCTTCGGGCGTCCCCGTGATGAACATCTTCGCGAAAACGGCTGAAGCCTTGCCTTCCGCCGGGATCAGAACGCCGCCGCGGGTCCAGGAAAGGCTGCGCTGCCCCTGCGAAACATTCACGCCCAGCGTCAGCGAGGGAAACCGCGTCTGATTGCCCAGACGTTCCGCCGCATGCTGATCGAGCGAGATCGTATTCCGGAATCCGCCATTGCCGGGATGCGGCGCGGCAGTTAAAAACACGTTATCCGCCGGATGCCCGGCGTCCACATCGGGATGCATCACGCCCGAAAACACCGTAAAGTCATTGCGGAAATCCGCCAGATGCTCCAGGTAAGTGGAAGGTGTGTAGTTGAACCCGGTGGAATCAGCCGCGGGGAAAAACTTATCGGGAAGAAGACTGAGGTTGTTGCAGATGCCGAAGAAACGCCGCGGCGGCGCGGTTTCCGCCGCGCGCGCGAAAGCCGGCACCATCGCATCGAGAAGCGGCAGCGCGAGCGCAACGCCGGTTCCCCGCAGGATCGTGCGCCGCGAGAGCCCGTTCTTCGTGGAAATGTGTGGCATCCTCAAACTCCTTCCGGCCAAAAACGCTGGCTTGATTATATATCTTTTTGCGTCAGACTCACTTACACCGGAACAGCGGGCTCTGTACTACGGCATCCACAATCGACCGCACCCCGTATCCGGTCGGCTTCGCTTCATCCAGAATGGCTTCGAGCTTCGGCCGGTCGCTGAACCGGACCGGCGCCCCTGTCGCATAAATAATAAGTTGCGAGGCGAGATTGCGTGCCAGCTGGCGCTCATCCGCCAGCAGCAGGGTCTTCAATTCGCGGACGTCCGCGAACTTACGCCCATCCGGCAACACACCCGAAGCATCCACCGGCAGCGCGTAGTGGAAAGCGAAAGGCTGGCCGTTCTTTCCGATTCCCGTAGCCTTCGTCCCATCCCCCAGCGCGCGATACTTATCCCGCTGCGCCCCCACCACATCGAACGATTCCAGCGCAAACCCCGGCGGGTCGATCAGAGCATGGCACGAATTACAAACCGGCTGGCTGCGGTGCTTCGCCAGAAGTTCCCGGATGGTGGCCGCTCCGCGCGTGTCGCTTTCGAGCGCCGGCACGCCCGTCGGACGCGGCGGAACCGGCTTTCCGAGAATGCGTTCGTTAATCCAAACCCCGCGCAGCACAGGAGACGTGCTGGTGCCGTTCGCCGTCACCTTGAGTACGCTCGCCTGCGTCAGGAAGCCGCCGCGAATCGAATCCGGCGGCAGTTCCACGCGCCGGATCGCTGAACCCTGCACGCCGTCAATTCCATAGACATTCGCCAGGTGTTCGTTGATCATCACGAACGACGACGAAACAATGTTGCTCGCCGGCAGATTCCCCTTCAACAACTCGGTGAAGAACGCGCGCGACTCCGCGCCGGCAGATTCCACCAGATAATCGTCGAGGTAATAATCCGGATAGAGATTTTCGTCCGGCGAAGTATTGTTCAGCTTTCGCAGATCGAGCCAGTAGTCGAGAAACGCTTTCACAAACCGCTGCGATTTCGGATCATCCAGAAGCCGCTTCGTCTGCTCGCGAAGAACCGCCGGATCCTGCATCTTGCCTTCCGCCGCCAGTTGCCGAAGCTGCGGGTCCGGCTCCGAATTCCACAGGAAATACGAGAGCCGCGACGCCATCGCGTAGCTATCGAGCGCCCCCGGTTTCTCTTCCAGCGTCGTGAACGCCGGCGAACACAGAACCGCCGTGTACGCCGAGATCATGGAATCCGTGAATGAATACCCAGCCTCCATCGACTTCTGCGCCAGTGCTGCAAAACGATCCACATCGCCGGCGGGAACCGGCCGCCGATAGGCGCGCGCCAGAAACGCTGTCAGCAGACGCCGGCTGTCAGCAGCGGGATCGCTCGATTCATACTGCGGATTGCCTTTCGCGTCGAGCGTATAAGGAAGATCGCCGAACAGCAGCTTCGCTCCCTGCATCGGCCACTGATCCACAATCGGGCCTTCCACCTCGAGCCAGTTGAAAGCGACTCCCGGCTGCCCTTCCTTCGTCGCCAGCGGATTCTTCCAGTTCGGCGGACGCGAGCGGAACAAACGAACCGCATCGGGACGAACGGACTCGCCTTTTACGAGATACACCTCAATCTCATTGACCGTCGGATCGGGACGAACATCGAACGTCCCCAGAAAACGCATCTCGCGCGGCGGCACTTCGGAATAAAGCGTCACCGGCTCAATCGTGCGCCCATGCGAAATATCCTCCGGGTTCGGGCGCCACCACCGCGGCATCTTGTCCGGCCCCACCCACATCGTGTGAGCCTTCAGACGCAGCTTATAGAGCCCCGAAACCGGCGCCGTGAACTGCTGGAAGCGCATTTCGAGCGGCTCGTAAGTGCTCGCCACCACTCCGAGCCCTTCCTGCTCGCGCACTTCCGGATTCGAAGCGCCCACGGTGCGCGGTCCGGTCTTGTGGAGAACACCGAGATCCGCCGAATCCCCAATCACCGGAAACATATTCCGCTCCGGGCTGGCCGGAAACGCGACCTTGCTGAACATCGAGTTCTGCGCGCGCGCGTAGTAACGCTTCGTCGTCACCTGCGGCTTCGCCGTGTAATGCGGCAGCGCCTGGCGCAGAGCGTATTCCGCGGCCGAGAGGTACTGGCTCATCTGCACATGCGAAACATCCAGCGCTTCGCCGGACTTGTTGAAGTGATACGCCTCGCCGTCTTCCGGAAGAAGCTCTTTCACCTGGAGCCAGGGCGCACCCAGCAGATCCCGCACCGTGTCCTCATATTCATAACGGTTCATCCGCCGCCACAGCGTCCGCCCCTGCGACGCATAGCGCGCAGCGTCGGCTGTCATGAGCGGCGTCTCGAGCGCCTTCAGGAACGCGGCGCGCGAGGCCGGCGTCAGCGAGGCTGACTGGATCGGCGGCATTTCCTGATCCCGCACGCGGTCATGAATGCGCGCCCAGCGCGCAAAGTTCGCCGGATCGGAAGGGTGAAACGGCAGCGTCGTCAGATCCAGATTCGATTGCTTGAAGTTCGTGTTATGACACGGCGCGCAGTTTTTGGCGATGAACGTGCGCACCGCCAGAGGTTGCTGCTGGCCCGGAAGCGCGGGCGCGGCTGCGGCGATGAGGAAAATCAGGCGTTTCACAGCAATTGAACATTATCATATTCTCGCGGGTAAATAGCGGGCAGCCGCTATAGTGGACAGAAGCGTGGCGTTGAACCGATCCATCCGATTTCCGAGCTTCGGCGGCCCCCCCGAAAACGTTCTGACCGGCCGGCTCACCCACCATTTCGGCCATCCTTCCATGGTCCGCGGATTCAATTACTTCCGCGAAGGCCGGGTGGTGATCACGCGCGGCACGCCTTCCGCTGTAGAAGCCCGGGTGCGCGGCCACCGGCCTTATAACGTAGAGATCGTTTATCGTGAGCCCGTCCTCAAAGTCAAATGTGAGTGCGAATACTTCATCAGCTCCGGGGCCTGCAAGCACATCTGGGCGACATTGCTGGCCGCGGAGGAACAGACCTTCCTCTCCGAAGCAGCGGCTGCGGAAAATCCCATTCGGTTCGATGACGGCAATACTCCGCTCAGCCGGTCCTTTGAGCTCACCCCTCCGCCTTCGAAGCGTCTCGACTGGCGCCGGCACCTCGATGAGATCGCCCATCCGAAGGTAACGAAGATTTCGTATTCGCTCGACCCCGTGTGGCCGGAAAAGAGAGAGCTCCGCTATTGGATCGATCTCGCGGCCAGCCGCACCACGGGCGACATCGTGATCAATCTCCAGACGCAGGATCGAAAACAGGATGGCAGTTTCTCGCGCCCCACTCCTCTGCGGATGAAGCGTTCGCAGATCGGACAGGTAAGCCGTGAAGAGGATCGAGACGCGCTCGCCGCCCTGACCGGCGGCCGCAACTACTTCGCGTTCAATGCCGGATACGATTTTGATTCTGTCCCTGAGAGCATTCGCCTGGGACCGGATCTGGCGAAGTTCGTCCTGCCGCTTGTCGTGAAGACGGGCCACTGTTTTCTGCAAAAGGGCGCCGCGAAAAATCCGGAAGAAGCCACCCCGCTGCGTTGGGATGACGCCGGCCCATGGCAATTCCGCGTCGAACTGAAACAGACGGCTGAAGGGTGGGGCCTCTCCGGCCTTTTATGGCGCGGCGACGAGCGGATGGATCTCACCGCACCGGAACTGATCACCGAAGGCGGCTTTGTTTTCACGCAGGATGCCGTGGCGTCTCTCGACCCCCGCGCATCATTCAAGTGGCTGGTCTGGCTGCGAACCCACGGCATGCTGGAAGCGCCGGAAAGTGAGCGCGATCTGCTGCTCTCCTCTCTTCTCACCAGCCCCGGCGTTCCTCCGGTCAATATCCCGAAAGAACTTGCTTTCGAAGAAGTCGACGCAACACCGAAGCCACGCCTCCGCCTGCACGGCCCGGCGGCGAAGACGGAAGGAGCAGGGCGCCTCACCGCCCGCCTCAGCTTCGATTACGAAGGATACTCGATCGACGAACGTTCGCAGCAACCGGCCCTTTTCGATCCTGCGCGGCGCAGGCTCATTCGGCGGGACGCCGCCGCGGAAACCAGCGCCTCCATGCAATTGCTGGAAGCCGGCGTGCGCCGCCGCGCCCGCACCGCCGCGGAGCCAAACGACCTCTGGGAACTCACGCCCTCGAAGCTCCCGTTCGCGGTGCGGACGCTGACCGCCGCCGGCTGGGTCGTGGAAGCCGACGGCAGGATGTTCCGCGCCGCGGGCAAATTCACCCTCAACGTAGCGAGCGGCGTCGACTGGTTCGATCTCCAGGGCAATGTCGAGTACAGCGGGCACAGCGCGGGACTACCCGAACTTCTGGCTGCCGTCCGCCGCGGCGAAACTATGGTTCGGCTCGATGACGGGAGCTATGGTCTCATTCCCGAAGAATGGCTGGCGCGCGTCGCCATGGTCGCGGGCATGGGCCAGGTGGAAGACGAAAGCATCCGGTTCCGCCGCAGCCAGGCGGGCCTTCTCGACGCGCTCCTCGCAGCGCAGCCCGAGGCCACCTTCGATGCCCAATTCGAACAGGTGCGCGCGGAACTTCGCACGTTTGAAGGCGTGCACCCTGCCGCGCAGCCCGATGGCTTCCACGGCCAACTGCGCAATTACCAGAAGGAAGGTCTCGGCTGGATGGAATTCCTGCGCCGGTTCTCCTTTGGCGGATGTCTGGCTGACGATATGGGCACCGGCAAAACCGCGCAGGTGCTGGCGCTGCTCGAATCGCGCCGCACGGAGCGCAGGAAGGCGGGCCGCAGATTCCGGCCTTCGCTGGTCGTCGCGCCGCGCTCGCTGATCTTCAACTGGCGCGAAGAAGCCGAACGCTTCACGCCACTGCTCAGCATCCTCGATTACACCGGACCGCAGCGCGACCTCAACGCCATCGGCCGCTACGACCTGGTTCTTACCACCTACGGAACACTGCGACGCGATATCGCGCGCCTCCGCGAGATCGAATTCGACTACGCCGTGCTCGACGAAGCGCAGGCCGTCAAGAACAGCGGATCCGAGGGCGCGAAAGCCGTCCGTCTCATTCGCGCATCGCATCGTCTCGCGCTCAGCGGCACGCCCGTGGAAAATCATTTGGGCGAATTGTGGTCCCTGTTCGAATTTCTCAATCCGGGAATGCTGGGATCGGCAAGCGTCTTCCGTCTGGTGGGCGGCGCGGGCCGCAATCCCGATGAAGATGCGCGGCAGCTGCTTGCGCAGGCGGTCCGTCCCTTCATTCTGCGCCGCACCAAAGCGCAGGTCGCGCGCGAACTGCCCGAACGCACCGAGCAAACCATCTACTGCGAACTCAGCCGGGAGCAGCGCGCGCTCTATGACGAACTGCGCGATCATTACCGCGGCGCTCTGCTCACCCGCATCGACAAACAGGGTCTCGCGAAGTCGAAAATCATGGTGCTCGAAGCGCTGCTGCGGCTCCGCCAGGCCGCCTGCCATCCGGGCCTGATCGACCCGGACCGCAAAGAAGAACACAGCGCCAAGCTGGAGGTCCTGATTGAGCAGCTCCAGGAAGTCCTCGAATCAGGCCACAAGGCGCTGGTGTTTTCGCAGTTCACCAGCCTGCTCGCGATCGTCCGCAAACGGCTGGAGAGTCTCGGCATGGTCTACGAATATCTGGACGGCAAAACGCGCGACCGGCAGAAACGCGTGGAACGTTTCCAGAACGATCCGGCGTGTCCGCTGTTCCTCATCAGCCTGAAGGCCGGCGGCCTCGGCCTGAACCTCACCGCCGCCGACTACGTTTTTCTGATGGACCCGTGGTGGAATCCCGCCGTCGAAGCGCAGGCGATCGACCGCGCCCATCGCATCGGCCAGCTTCGCCGCGTCTCGGCGTACCGGCTCATCGCGCGGGATACGGTTGAAGAAAAGGTGCTCGCCCTGCAGAAGACCAAACGCGATCTGGCAGCGGCGATCATCGGCGAGAGCAACAGTCTGATTCGCGATCTGAAACGCGAAGATCTCGAGCTGCTGCTGTCTTAGGTACTGCTCAGGCCGGAACAGCCGCGGCGGCAGGCCGGTTCTCGGCGAGTTTCCAGGTAAAAGCAAACCGCGCGCCGTTTTCTCCCTGCACCGTGAGCTTCGCACCAAGCTGACGGACCAGCGTGCTTACCACCTGATGGCCCAGCGTATTGCTCTGCGACATGCTGAAATCCGGCGGCAGCCCGCGGCCGTCATCGGAAACCGAAAGCGAGATCTCGCCCGATTCGCTGCCGGAAAGTGAGATACGAATCGTCCCTTCGCGCCCGTCGTTGAACGCATGCTTGAGCGCGTTCGAAATCAGCTCGTTCAGAATGAGCCCGCACGGAATGGACTGATCGAGATTCAGATTGATCGGCTCCACATTCATCTCGAGCTGGATGCGCGTTGGGTCCACGCAGTAGGCCGCGAACAGCTTACTCGCCAGAACTTCGATATACGCTCCGAAATTCAGATCGGCGAGCGTGTCTGATTGATAGATCAGCTCGTGAATCAGCGACATCGAAAGCACGCGGCTGTGGGCATCGTTCAGCGGCCGCTGGGCATCCTCTGCCGCGCAGGAAATCTGCATCGAAAGCAGGCTGCAGATCACCTGGAGATTGTTCTTCACGCGATGGTGAACTTCCTTCAGCAGCGCCGTTTTTTCGATCAGTGACCGCCGGATCTCCGCCGTCCGTCGATCGAGCCGCTCTTCGAGCATCTTGCGCTCCGTGACGTCGCGCGCAATCGCTTCG
>CAZPZE010000194.1:0-5168 GCA_964590625.1 uncultured Solibacteraceae bacterium | reverse complement strand
AGCAAGCCGCGCGTCATGAGCAACCTGTTCACCACGCTCGTGGCGGGACAGGTCACGACGAAGAGCGGCCCGAAGGAAATCGCCGTCGTGGCCGGCGTTTCCGACGATCTGTTCGCCATCGACGCCAAAACCGGTACGCTCCTCTGGAGCAAGCACTACCAGAGCGACTACCAGGGCCCGGCGCCCGGACAGGATCCACTGTGCCCCGGCGGCCAGACCGCGATCCCTGTGATCGATAAGGTCGCGCCCGGCAAGTACACGATCTACTCCGTCTCCTGGGATGGCCGTCTGCACCAGATCAACGCCGCCGATGGCGAAGACCTCGCGCCGCCGGTCAAGTTCGTTCCGGCCAACGGCAAAACCTGGGCGCTCAATCTCTACAAGGGCGTGATCTACACCCACACCTCGCAGGGATGTGGCGGCAATCCGAATCACGCTTACGCGTTTGACCTCGCGACGAAGAAAGTCGGCAACTGGGGTCCCGCGGGCGGCGGCATGTGGGGACGCACCGGTCCCGCCATCAGCCCGAAAACCGGTGCGATGTACACGGGTACGGGCGACGGTCAGTGGAATCCGGAAGCCGGCGTTTATGGCAACGGCATCATCGGCCTCAAGCAGGACCCGGCTACCAAAGAGCTGAAGCTTTATGACACGTTCGGTCCGCCGAACGCGGCGTGGCTCGTGAAGCGCGATCTCGACGCCCAGGTGACGCCGGTGATCTTCGATTACAAAGGCAAAGAGCTCATGGTGAGCGGCAGCAAGGAATGCCGTCTGTGGCTGATGGATACCGCCGGCATCGGCGGCGACGATCACCGCACAGACCTCTACACGACGCCCGCATTCTGCAATGAGGACGTCAACTTCGCGTCGGCCGGCATCTGGGGATCGCTCGCGACCTGGCTCGACAGCAAAGGCAACCGCTGGGTGCTGAGCCCGTTCTGGGGCCCGCAGCATTCGAAGTTCACGTTCCCCATCACCAACGGCGTCACGAGGAAGGGCGGCGTGGCGGCGTTCAAAGTCGGAGAAGTCAACGGGAAAATCGAGCTGATTCCGGCGTGGATTTCACGCGATATGGATCAGGGCGAGCCGCCGGTGATCGCGAACGGCGTTGTGTTCGCGTACGGCAGCGGCGAGAATACCGATCAGGCGTATTACGACGTGGGTCTGGCGGACGTCGCCTCGCGGCGCATTCCGAACTCGACGCACGCCGTGCTCTACGCGCTCGATGCGCAGACCGGCAAAGAACTCTGGAACAGCGGCACGGACATCAAGTCCTGGCTGCACAACGGAGAACTTTCCGTCGCGAACGGCAAAGTGTACATCGGTACGTTTGACGGCATGCTGTACTGCTACGGCATCGCGAAGTAATTCATCTCAGTAACTTGCTTGTGGGGCGGGCTTCCGCCCTGCAAGCCAGCCTTCCGGCTGGCTTCTCGCCGCAGGCGAGTGGACTGATCAGACGGCAGCCGCAGCCTGCGCAGAAACGCCCTCGGACTCGCGGAATTCACGGGCCGTCAGCTCCCACCCTCCCTGCCAGCCCCGCTCGATTTCAAACGCGATATCGAGCGACTTCATCGCACCGATCTCTTCCGCGCGTTCCGCCATATTCCAGGCCTTCATCGAAACCGTTCGGGTTCCCTGCTTCACCACGAGCTTGAGATGCCGGTCCTTCCACACCATCGGCGGACTCGCCAGCGTCGCGCCCTGCACCGCGAAGACCGGCGCGCGGTTGTCCATACCGAATGGCGCCATCTGTCCAAGCGCGAACCAGAGGGCGTCGCTCAAATCGGTGAGGCGGATGGTGGCGTCGATCTCAACGATCGGCCGGAGATCCTCCGCCGTGAGCCGTGCAGCGGCGTAGGCGCGCAGGCGCTCCCGGAAAATTTCGAGCGATTCCGCCGGAAGCGTGATACCCGCCGCGTGCGCGTGTCCGCCGAACCGCGTGAACAACTCGCGCATGCTTTCGAGCGCATCGAGCAGATGGAACTCTTCAATGCTCCGGCCTGATCCGTGCGCGACTCCGTTCTCCACGCCGAGTACGATCGCCGGCCGATGAAACCTATGGACCACGCGGCTGGCGACGATCCCGGCCACACCGCGATGCCATCCATCACCCCAGAACACGACTGCCGCATCCGCATCGCTGAGCGGCATTTCCGCGCATTTGGCGAAAATCTCATTCACCACCGCGCGCTCGGCCGCCTGGCGCTCCTGATTCAGCGCGAACAATTCCTGCGCGATCGCAGCCGCTTCGTCCGGATCTTTCGTCAGGAACATCCGAACCGCCTGCCCTGCGCTATCCATGCGGCCGGAAGCGTTGATCGCAGGCGCGATGCGAAAAGCAACCTCGCCGGCATCCGGCACCCGATTCTGAAATCCGGCGGCGGCCAGCAGCGCGCGCAGCCCGGGATTCCGCACATCATTCAGCCCCGAAAGCCCGTGCTTCACGATGATCCGGTTCTCACCCGTGAGCGGAACAATATCGGCAATCGTCGCGATCGCCACCAGCTTCAGAAACGATTCGAGCACGCGATGCAGCTTTTCGCGCGCCCACCCGGCCCGTGACAAAATCGCGTGCGTCAGCTTGAACGCGACGCCCGCACCGCAAAGATTCGGATTCGGGTAATCGCAATCCGCGCGATTGGGATTGACGATCGCGATGGCAGGCGGCAATTCGGCTTCAGGCAGGTGATGGTCCGTCACCACCGTCTCAACGCCCAGCTCTACGCCGCGCGCGATCGCGGCCGCCGCGCGAATCCCGTTATCCACGCTGATGATCAGCTTCACGCCTCGTGCAGCCGCATCTTCCACGGCAGCCGTCTGCAGCCCGTAACCATCATGCAAACGATGCGGAATATGCCAGCCGGCATCGGCGCCGCGCAATTCCAGCGCCTTCTTCACGATGACTGTGGACGTCACGCCATCCACGTCATAATCGCCATGAATCTCGATCCGCTCACCGCGCGCGATCGCCGCTTCGATGCGCTCGACTGCCCGATCCATATCGCGCAGCAAAAACGGATCATGAAGATCATCCAGCTGCGGATCGAGAAATTTTTCCGCACTCGCGCTGTCTCCGAATCCCCGCGCAATCAGGATCTGAACCACAGCCGCAGGGAGACGCAGTTCCGCCGCCAGCGCCGCAATCGCCTGCAGATTGGGCTTCGGAAACTTCCAGCGGCTAGTTGTTCGAATAAAACCCGCCGAGCCCGTCGTCGGCATCACCGCCGTCTCCTACGGGCAGCATTGTCGTGATTTCGTCGCACGTCTCGAGGAAATCTTCGTACCAATCCGGCTGCACCTCGTACACATACAGGTGCGAGTTGTAATCGAACGCCAGTTCCAGCGTGCACGTCTCGCCCGCATGACGCCGGGCGCTCCGCACGCGGCGCTCGAGATCGCGCTGCTCGTCGCGGCTGATCGCCGCCTCTTCAATTCCTTCGAGCGCCTCTTCCACTTCGATCTCCTCGAACTCACGCGAGGCGAACAGAATCAGCTTCTGCCCCACCTTGCGCGCGGCATCGAGAAACATGCGGTAATCCGGATACTTCTCCGTATCCCAGCTGATCACCGGCAGATCTTCCAGTCCGCCTGAAAAACTGTGGAACACCGCAAAATCCGAAGCCGCCAGATAATCGAGGATTTCGCCTTTGAGTGCTGCGAGATTGAGGTCCATGTCGTTGCCCTGCCAGCCGAGAGCGCGTTTCGAGACCAGAATATCACCGCGCGCCACCCTCGTGAATGGCCCCGGACGCAACGCGCCGCGCGATAATGGCGGTTTCGCCTCCTTTGCGATGAATCTCACCATCGATAACGACAACCGCGTGCTGGCGGTGGAGGACTCCGGCGCGCGCCGTGAATTTCCGCTCTACTCCCGCGAAGCTTTCGAACTGATCAGCCGCGAATGGGTGCGCGTCGGCTGGTCGCTGCGCTACTACCACACATTCACCTGGTTCGGGCGCCCCATCCTGCAACTGCCGGAAGACCTCATCCGCCTGCAGGAAGTCCTCTACGAAGTGAAGCCGGATGTGATCGTCGAAACCGGCGTGTTCGACGGCGGCTCGCTCCTCTTCCATGCATCGCTCTGCGAAGCGATGGGCAAAGGCCACGTGATCGGCATCGATGTCGAGGTTCGCGCCGGCGTACGCGAGGCCCTCGCCGCGCATCCGCTGTCGCATCGCCTGACGCTGCTCGAAGGCGATTCCACGGCGGCACCCATCGTGGCCGGCGTCCGCGCCCGCATTGCGCCCTCCGAATCCGTCCTCGTCATTCTGGATTCGAACCACACCAAAGCACACGTCGCGGCCGAACTCGAAGCCTACGCTCCGCTCGTGACGCGCGGCTCCTGCATCATCGCCGCCGATGGCATCATGCGCGATCTGTACGATGTCCCTTCCGGCCAGCCCCAGTGGGCGCACGATCATCCCGCCGCCGCTGCGAAGGAGTTCCTCGCCCGCCATCCCGAATTCGAAATGCGTCAGCCGGAATGGAAAGTGAACACCAGCCCGCTCACCCAAAACGTCACCTACTGGCCCGATGGCTGGCTCTGGAGGAAAGCTTGACCGCGCAGGAAATTCAGAACGGCATCGAACGTCTGGGGCCGTGGTTCTATCCCTTCGATTTTGGCGGCGGATTGCGAACCACCGCGATCGTGCCGCCCTCCGTCACGGACATCTTCAGCACGCGCCTCCGCATGGTGGAAAGCGCCGTCACCGCGCATTTCGGCGATCGCGTTCGCGGTCTTGAATGCCTCGATATCGGCTGCCACGAAGGCTTCTATTCGCTCGCCATGGCGCGGCTCGGCATGCGCGTGGAAGGCGTGGATGCCCGCGAAGCAAATCTGAATCGCGCGCGCTTCGTTGCCGATGCAATGGGCCTCGACGTTGGCTATCACCAGGGACGCGTCGAGACTCTGGCGAAAGACGAAATGCGCCAGTATTCCCTGACGCTGTTTCTCGGCGTGCTCTATCACGTCGAAGACCCCATGCTCTGCCTGCGCCAGGTCGCCGCCGTCACTGGCGAAATGTGTGTGATCGAAACCCAGGTGGTCGATGAAGTCGAAGGCTATGCGGAATGGGGCTCGCGTGACTGGACGCGCCCCTACCAGGGCATCCTCGCGCTCATCGACGAAACCGGCGAGTTCGATGCCGGCGGACGCGAAACCGGCG
>CAZPZE010000193.1:0-2117 GCA_964590625.1 uncultured Solibacteraceae bacterium | reverse complement strand
GCTGGCCGCCCTCCACTTCCAGCACCAGATGCCCGCCTTTTTCAATGCCGCGGAACGTTCCGGTGAACGTCGCCGGAATCTGCACCGGCGCCTGCAGAAGCGCCAGCATCATCACGGCCGCGGCAAAAAAGGTCATTTCCTGCCTTTATTATCACTCCCCTTGATGCCGTCCAGATCCGGGATCGCAGGAATCCCCATGGTCCCGCTCAGCTTTGCGATGTCGCTCGGGTCGAGTTGCCCATCGATGTACACAAACGTGACCGTTTTCGGCTCAACCGTGAACACAGCAACCCCGTTCAGCTTGTCGCTCGTCGCGGAAAGCATGAAATAGATCTGATTCGATTCTTTTCGCTCCCGCACATCCACCACCGGCGTCCACTTCGGTGACGAAAACAGCGAACGAATCGACGCCAGATCCGCATCCGAATACTCGCCTGGCTTGTCGAACTTGTAAACCCGTACGTACACCGCCTTCAGCTTCCCGATCAGAGATTTCAGAGCCGCCGCGTCCGAATCGCTGTCCGCGCCCAGAAAAGCGGCGCCCAGCTTGAGCACGGCCGAATTCAGCGTCAGGTTTGTCGTCGAAACCGCGTTCGCGCCAACCTTATCGAGCGCCTTCAGATCCACATCCTGCGCCGCCATCGCGCCCGCGAAGCAAAGGCTCGCCACGACCGGAAGAAGTATTCTCCGCATCCGTTTCATTGCTGTTCTCCAGTCGTACGTGTCACTTTTTCCTTCGCCAGCCGGAACTGCTCCCGCGTGATCGTCAGCGCCATGAGAATCTCCTGCTTCGCCTTCAGCCCGCGCTCCTGCTCGCGCCGATGCTGTTCCACCACCACCGCGGGCACAATCGCCATCGCCGCCAGCGCCGCCGCCATTGCCAGCCCGATCGGCCTCTGGAACCACGGCCGCTTCGGTACAACCTGCAGCGCGGGCGCATTCACTGTCTGCGCCAGAATTTTCGCCGCGAATCCCGCCGGCGGATCTTCCCGCCGCAGCGAATCCCGCAATGCGTCTTCAAGCCTGTGTTCACTCATAAACAAACCTCTGACAGGGGAAGTTCTCCACGTCTCGGCGCAAATGAAATGCCTTTCTTCTCCAGCCGCCCGCGCAGCAGGGTGAGCGACCGGTGCAGATGACTCTTCACCGTGCTGATCGGCATCTCCAGCATGTCGGCAATTTCCGCCGGCGTCAGGTCTTCCTGATACCGCAGCACCACCACCATCCGCGCTTTCTCCGGCAGCCCTTCCACCAGCCCGCGAATCCGGTCGCGCAGCAGCATGTCTGGCAGCCCGTCCACCGCCGCCGGCTCGGGAACATCGTCGAGCCCAATCGCCGGCCGGAACCGCCGCTTCCGCAGCTCATCAATCGACCGGTGGCACACCGTCCGCCGCAGCCACGAACTCGCGTGCGCCTCGTCCTCGATCCGGTCGATCTGCCGGTAGCATTGCAGGAAAACGTCCTGCGCCAGCTCTTCCGCTACCTCGCGATTCCGCAGAAACCGCAGCGCCAGGCTGAAAACCATGGACTGGTTATCCGCCACGAGCCGCGTGAAATCAATCCCCACACTGGCTATTACGGCCCACGCTGGCCGGAGTTTGCAAGTGGCTCTCGATGAATTCGAGTACCGTACCGTCGAGCCAGAACCGCGGCAGCCCCCGCCGCTGCAGGAACCCCAGGTGCCCGCCATGCTCCGTCGTCAGCAGCCGGATGTAAGGATTTGCCGCCAGCGCCGGATGGCTGTACATTTCAAACGGGATATAAGTGTCGTCTTTCGCCTGGATCAGCAGTGCGGGAACCCGAATGCGCGGCACGAAATTGATCGCCGACTGTGTTTCGTAGTAATGCGCCGCGCCCCGGAACCCGAACGAGGGCGCCGTCACCTGATCGTCGATATCCCAGATCGTCTTCAACGGAGCCAGTTCCGCCTCCGTATAGCGCCCCGTCGCCACCATGCGCTTCTTCATGCGCTTGACGAATCGCCGCTCGTAGAGCAGATTGTCCCGATCCTGCATCCGCTTCGTGCACCGCGCCAGAACGAGCGGCACCGAGACTCCGCAAACGCCCTGAATCAGGTCAGTCTCCCCCAGCTCGCCCGCGAGCTTCAACACCACATT
>CAZPZE010000192.1:0-5836 GCA_964590625.1 uncultured Solibacteraceae bacterium | reverse complement strand
TATCTTCTGGTTCCGGCGGCGAGCTTTGCCGGAGGCCGCGGCCGCGGCGGGACGGCAGCGCCACCGCCTTCGTCGCAGCAGGCTTCCGGTGAGACGGCGCCGATGGGGTGGGTTTCGTACGCTCAGCCTGCGAGGCAGTAGCTGTCCGCTGGTTTAATCAGCCGACTGTTTGGTGATCGGTGTGGTCGATGTGAGTGTCCGGCACGCCGGTGCAGAAGTGGACGCTGAAGTCGTTGACCTTCGATAGTGAGAAGACCGGCACGTTCGCTACTTTCGGGGTTTTGATGCGGAAGAAGTCGGCGTCGTCGACCTGATCCAGGACGAAGGTCGGGCGCTGGTCTTCTTTCGCGGGCTGGATGTCGATGTTGTCGAACTGAATTCCTTTTACGTGGCGAACGTAAAAGCCGTGCGACGGCATGGTGCCGAACATGCCGGGTTCGGGATACGTCTCTTCGCGTTCGGCGGGTTGCAGCGCCGCGTTTTCTTTTGTGCCGCCGCCCTGATGCTGGACGGTGACGTTGCTGATTTTCACGTCCTCGATGTTGTGGTCCGGAATTCCGCTGATGATGGAGCCGAGACGTGAGACGGAATTCGAAACCACCACGTTGCTGATGATGATGCGCTTGAGCGTGCCGATGGCGAGCTCTTTCGGGCCGCGCATGCGGCGGCCGAGGCGCAGGAAAATCGGAGCGCTGATGATGTCGCGCATCGAAATATTCGTGACGGTCACGTCTTCGAGCAGTGCGCCGTCCACCGTTTCGAGCGCGAGGCCCTGGCAGCCTTCGAATACGCAGTTCGAGATCGTGATGTTGCGGAAACCGCCATTCGATTCCGTGCCGAATTTAATTCGTCCGGTGTGGGGAATGCGTTCTTCGGGGCCGAAGCGTTTGTAAGTGGCGTCGAGGAGCGTGCCTTCCTGGAAGCAGCCGCTGACGTAGCAGTCGCTGATGGTGACGAATTCCGTCGGCTTCGCGGAACCGAGGCCGTAGGAGCTTTTGAGGCAGATGCCGTCGTCCCACGGAGAGTTGACGTAGCAGTTCGAGATGCGGACGTTGCGGCAGCAGTCGATATCCATGCCGTCGCGGTTGGTGTCGATTTTCAGATTGTCGATGGTGAGGTTATCGGCGCCGGTGGCGAGGATTCCGAAATGGCCGCCGTGCAGGATGGAGAAATCGCGCAGCAGAATGTTGCGACAGTTTTTCAGGGCGATGGATTTGTTGCCGACACCCGGCGAGTCCGCGCGCGGGCCGGCGCCTGCACCGCGGCTCAAGCCTTTGCCCCAGATGCGGCCCGGGCCGGTGATGGAGATATTTTCCATGCCTTCGGCCCAGATGAGGCTGTTGTGCCAGTGGCTGTGGCCGAAGTCCTGATACTGGTTCCATTGGTTGGGCTCGGCGGCGTCATAGCAATTGGCGCCGGGCGTGGAACCGGGGGCGGGTGAATCGGCGGCGATGATGGTGGCGCCGACATCGAGATAAAAAGCGATGTTGCTCTTGAAGCGGATGGAGTAGCAGAGATAGTTGCCGGCGGGGAAGAATAAGGTGCCGCCGCCGGAGGCAGCCGTGGCGTCGATGGCTTTGTTGATGGCGGGTGAGTCGATTGTTTTTCCGTCACCGGTAGCGCCGAACGAGCGGACATCGACCATAGTTCTGCTGTTGCCGCCGGTGGTCTGGGCGACAGCCTGGCGGGGATGAAGGGCGATCGCGGTGGCGGCGAGCCCGGCTCCTGTATGAGTCAAGAAACGTCTGCGTTCGAAGTTGCTCATAGCGATTCCATGAGCACTATATCAGGAGGTTTGAAATGTCAGGGCGAGGCCTGGCGGAAGCTGCCGTCCGGCGAAGGCTTTTGCTATAGTGTGGAGGGTTTTATACATGACGACGGCGTTCAGTGCGCCCACTACTTCTGAACGGCTGGCGGTTGCGCGGGCGGCGGGGTTGGGGCCCGAGGTTCTTGCGCAGGCTTTCCGGCTGATGTATACGTCGCGGCGAATTGACGACCGCGAGATCCTTCTCAAGCGGCAGAATAAGATTTTTTTCCAGATCAGCTGCGCCGGGCATGAGGCTATTCAGGTGGCTGCCGGCATGGGGCTGCGCGCGGGGCACGACTGGTTCTTCCCTTATTACCGCGACCGCGCCCTGTCGCTCACGCTCGGCATGACGCCGCTCGATATGCTGCTGCAGGCGGTCGGGTCGGGGGATGATCCATCGTCCGGCGGGCGGCAGATGCCTTCGCACTGGACGAATCCGGCGCTGCATATCGTTTCGCCATCCTCGGCCACGGGGACGCAGTTTCTGCCGGCGGTGGGATGCGCGGAATCGATGCGCTATCTGCATCCGGGCGAGCAGCGGCTCGTGCTGGCGTCATCGGGCGAAGGCGCGACGAGCGAAGGGGAGTTCTGGGAATCGATCAATCAGGCGTGCCTGCTGCGGGCGCCGGTGCTGTTCCTCGTGCAGGATAACGGCTTCGCGATATCGGTGCCGGTGGAGTATCAGACGCCGGGCGGATCGATTTCGAAGCTGATGTCCGGATTTCCGGACATGCTGTCGATCGAAGTGGACGGCACGGATTTTGTTTCGTCGTACCGCGCGGTGACGGCGGCTGCGGCGTGGTGCCGCGAGGGCCATGGACCGGCGCTGGTGCATGCGCACTGCACGCGTCCTTACTCGCATTCGTTCAGTGAAGACGAGCGGGATTACAAGACGAAGCGCGAGCGCGAGGATGAAGCGTTGCGGGATCCGCTGGTGACGTTCCCGGCGTTTCTGAGCGAGCACGGCATTCTGAGCGATGAGGAGATCGACCGGATCAAGCGCGAGATTGACGCGCAGGTGACGGAAGACGCGCAGCGGGCGCTGAAGGCGCCGCTCCCGGATGCGAGCGCGGCGTTCCGGCATCTTTATTCAGAGGATGCCGATCCGACTTCTTCGAAATTTGAAACGCCCGCGCAGCCGGAAGGCGAGCCGCGCATCATGGGCGATCTGATCAACCAGACGCTGCGCGATGAGATGCGCCGCAATGACCGCGTGGTGGTGTTCGGCGAGGACGTGGCGGATTGCAGCCGCGAGGCGAATCTGAGCGAGGTCAAAGGCAAGGGCGGCGTGTTCAAGGTTACGGCCGGACTGCAGGCGGAGTTCGGTGCGATGCGGTGTTTCAACGCGCCGATTGCGGAGGCTTCGATTGTGGGGCGCGCGAGCGGCATGGCGATGATGGGGATGAAGCCCGTCGCCGAGATTCAGTTCTTCGATTACATCTGGCCGGCGATGATGCAGCTTCGCGACGAACTGGCTTCGCTGCGGTGGCGGTCGAACGGGCAGTTTTCGGCGCCGCTGGTGCTGCGCGTGCCGATCGGCGGGTATCTGGGGGGCGGATCGATTTATCACAGCCAGTCAGGCGAAGTGACGTTCACGCACATTCCAGGGCTGCGGGTGGTGTTTCCGTCGAACGCGGAAGATGCGTGCGGGCTGCTGCGCACGGCGATCCGGTGCGAGGATCCGGTGCTGTTCCTCGAACATAAGAAGCTGTATCGCGAGATGTTCAATCGCGCGCCGTATCCGGGGCCGGATTTCATGGTGCCGTTCGGGAAGGCGAAGGTCGTGAAGGCGGGGCAATCGCTGACGGTCGTGACGTACGGGGCGCTCGTGCAGAAGGCGATTGTGGCGGCGCAGGAGATCGAGAAGGCGCAGCCGAACCGGACGATCGAAGTGATCGACCTGCGCACGCTTTCGCCATACGACTGGGAAGCGATTGCCGCGAGCGTGAAGAAGACGAGCCGGGTGATCGTGGCTTATGAAGATACGCTGAGCTTCGGGTTCGGAGCGGAGATCGCGGCGCGGATTGCGGATGAGCTGTTTACCTGGCTCGATGCGCCTGTGCGGCGTGTGGCGGCGCTCGATACCTGGGTGGCGTATCAGCCGGCGCTCGAAGCGAAGATCCTGCCGCAAACCGAAGATTTGACGGCGGCTATCGGGAATCTGCTGGCGTTCTGACGCACGCAGGCGGTTCTTTCGTTCGCGTACTACTAGTACCGCTGGGCTATTCTTCCCGGAACCGAATGATAGAATAAGTACTTAATTATGACGGCCGCAGAGTCGCAGCCGAAGTCTGCCGAAAAGACTTCGCAGCCCTTCCCCTGGATTACTGTCGGCGCCGTCGCCGCTCTGCTGATAGCCTGCTACGCACCTCTTCTTTACTGGCTGGCGGATCTCTGGTACAACGATGCGGACATGGGGCACGGGTTCTTCGTGCCGCTGATCGCGGGTTATATCGCATGGCAGAAGCGTTCGCAGATTGAAGGGCTGGCGCCGGAGCCGAACTGGTGGGGCGCGGTGGTAATGCTGTGGGGCGCGCTGCAGCTTTACATCGGAACGCTGGGGGCGGAAACTTATTCGGCACGCACTTCGCTGGTAATTTCGATTGCGGGGGCGGTATTACTGCTCGGCGGAAAGAAATATCTCCGGATTTTCTGGTTTCCGATTTTTCTGCTGTTCTTCATGATCCCGATTCCTTCGGTGATCTATAACGAAATCACATTCCCGCTGCAGCTGCTGGCGAGCCGGGTGGCGGAAAACGCGATTTCCGCGCTGGGGATTCCGATCATCCGCGAAGGCAATGTGCTGGAGCTGGCGAGCCAGAAGCTGGATGTGGTGGAAGCCTGCAGCGGCATCCGTTCTCTGCTGACGCTGACGTTCCTTTCTCTGGTGTACGGGTACTTCTGCGAGAAGAGAACGTGGCTGCGCGTGGTGCTGTTCTTCTCGACGATTCCCATTGCGATTACCGCGAACGCGGCGCGCGTCACGCTCACCGGCGTGATTGCGAACTTCAAGCCGGAACTGGCGGAAGGTCTGTTCCACGAAGCGCAGGGATGGGTGATTTTCATGGTGGCGTTTGCGATTCTGGCCGGCGTGCATCAGGTGCTGGTTCGGGGCGCGAAGATGATGGAGAAGGGAAATGAACTCCGTCCTGCGTAGCAAATATTTCCGGATCCTGACGGTGGTGGTGATCGTGCAGGCGGCGCTGTTTTATACGGCATCGCGCGGGGAAGGCACGCCGCTCGAGCGTCCGCTGGCCGATATGCCGCCGACGATGGGGCTGTGGTTCATGACGGGGCAGGGCGTGGTGGATGCGGAGACGGAGTCGGTTCTGCGGGCGGACGATACGGTCATCCGCACGTACGCAGCGCCCGCGCAGCCACCTGCCAGTCTGTTCATCGCGTACTTCAAGACGCAGCGCACGGGCGCGGCGCCGCACTCGCCGAAGAATTGCCTGCCAGGCGCAGGATTCCAGGCGGTGGAAAGCGGCTCCATCGACGTGCCGGTGCCGGGCAAAACGATCAACATCAATCGCTACGTGGTCTCGAACGGCGAGTATGATGACGTGGTGCTTTATTGGTATCAGTCGCAGGGGCGGGCGATCGCCGATGAATTCGCGGCGAAGTTTTATCTGATCGCGGATTCGATCCGGCGGCACAGGAGCGATACATCGCTGGTGCGCGTGGTAGTGGAAGCGCGAAACCAGGTCTCGCGCGAGCAGGCGACGAAGGCGGCCGTGGATTTCGTGCAGGCGTCGTATCCGACCATCAGCACCTGGATTCCTCAGTAGCCCAAACGGCTCGATAAAATTGCAGCCAGACGGGTCTTCCGTTCATCTGATCGACATACATGACCTTTGGCAAGAGATTCAGCGCGGCTGTGGCCTGCGCGGCGCTCGCTGCGGCGGGCCTTTATTCACTGCATGGAGCGGACCGCGGGCTCGAGGGCACGCCGGCCATCCGATTCGAGCTTGAAAAGCTGAATGTGCTGGGGAGCGTTCTCATGATCGGGGCGCATCCCGACGATGAGAA
>CAZPZE010000191.1:0-2415 GCA_964590625.1 uncultured Solibacteraceae bacterium | reverse complement strand
CATCCCTTCCCTGCCCATCGCAACTTATCCCGAAGTCGTGCCGCCGGTCGTGCAGATCACGGCGAACTACCTCGGCGGTAACGCCGAAGATCTGGAGAAAACCGTCGCCGAGCCGATCGAAGAACAGCTCGTCGGTCTGGATGGCATGCTCTACTACCAGACCACCGCGTCCAACACCGGCGCGATGACGATCAGCGTCACCTTCAAACTCGGGACCAACCCCGATATCGCCACCGTTCAGACGCAGAATCGCGTGAGCGTCGCAACGCCGCGCCTGCCGCCGGAGGTCCAGCAGCAGGGCGTGGTTGTGAAGAAAGTATCGAGCGCGTTCCTGATGGCGATCAGCCTCATCTCCACGGACAACCGCTACGATTCGCTCTTCCTCACCAACTACGCCCAGATCAACCTGGTGAATCAGGTGGGCAGCATTCTCGGCGTGGGTGAATCGAGGCTCGGTTCCCCCACAGTCTACTCAATGCGCGTCTGGGTCAATCCCGATAAGCTCGCCGAATACGGACTCACGGCGTCCGACGTCACCGCTGCGATCCAGGCCCAGAACCGCCAGAATCCCGCGGGCGCCACCGGTATCCCTCCCTCCCCGAACGGAACCGACTTTCAGTACACGATGGTCGCGCCCGGCCGCATGGTGGACCCATCGCAGTTCGAAAACATCATCATCCGCGCGAAGCCGGATGCCGCTATCCTGCGCGTCAAAGATGTCGCGCGCGTCGAGCTCGGCGCGCAATCGTACTCCGGCTTCAGCCGCCTGAACGGCAAGCCGTCGGCCAACGTCATCGTTTATCTCTCGCCCGGTTCGAACGCCACGGAAACCGCGGACAAAGTCCACGCCTTCATCGAACAGGCGAAGAAATCGTTCCCCGCCGGTATCGATTACGTCATCCCGTATGACTCCACCATGTTCGTGCGGGCCGCCATCAAAGATGTGCTGATCACGCTGCTCGAGGCCATCGGACTCGTCATCATCGTCGTGTTCATCTTCCTGCAAAGCTGGCGCGCCACGCTGATTCCGCTGTTGACGGTTCCCGTGGCCGTGGTCGGAACATTCGCCCTGTTTCCGATCCTGCATTTCTCCATCAACATCACGAACATGTTCGGCCTCGTGCTGGCGATCGGCATCGTGGTCGATGACGCGATCGTCGTGGTGGAGTCCGTCCAGCGCCATATAGACGACGGCATGTCACCACGAGACGCGACCGTGCAGGCGATGAGCGAAGTGTCCGCGCCCGTCGTCGCGATCGCCTTCATCCTCGCGGCCGTCTTTATTCCGGTCGCGTTCCTCGGCGGCATCAGCGGACAGATCTACAAACAGTTCGCTCTCACCATCGCCGTCTCGGTGCTGATCTCCGCGTTCAGCGCGCTTTCGCTGAGCCCCGCTCTCACGCGCCTCATCCTGCGGCCGAAGAAAGAATCACGCGGGCCGCTCGCGCGCGCGTTCGGCGGCTTCAATCGCGCGTTCCAGTGGACCACCAACCGCTATCTCGGCTCCGTCGGTTTCCTCGTCCGCCGCTCGCTGATCGCGCTCGTTGCCCTCGCCTGCTTCTGGTTCCTCGCCGGCAGTCTCTACAAAAAGCTGCCGACCGGCTTCCTTCCTGATGAAGATCAGGGCGCGTTCTTCACCGGCATGCAGTTGCCGGATGGCGCCTCTGTGGAACGCGCGGATGCGGCCGCGAAGAAGATCGAGAAAGTGGTCCACGACGTCCCGGGCGTCGCGAACGCCTTCGTGATCGGCGGCCTGAACATCGCAACCGGCACTACGGGCCCGAACGTCGCTACCATCATCGCCACCCTGAAACCGTGGGATGAGCGCACCACTCCGCAGACGCAGCTGCAGCCCATTCTCAATCAGGCCTACGCGGGTTTCGCGAAAGTGCCGGAATCGCTCACGCTCGCATTCGGTCTGCCGCCGATTCTCGGCCTCAGTACCACCGGCGGTTTCCAGTTCATGCTGGAAGACCGCGTCGGCGTCGACGTGTCGCAGCTCGCGGCCACTGCCGACGCGCTCGTTGCCGCCGCCAGTAAGCGCCCCGAACTCGCCAACGTCATCAGCACCTTCCGCTCGAACGTTCCGGCGTACACCGTGAAGCTCGATCCGGCGAAGCTGCAGACGATGGACGTCCCGATCGCGCAGGCGTATCAAACCATGCAGGCTTTTGTCGGCGGCCTGTATGCAAACGACTTTAACGCCTTCGGCCACACGTGGCAGGTGATCGTGCAGGCCGAGCCGCAATTCCGTTCCAAGCCGGAAGACATCAATCGCTTTTTTGCGCGCAGCAACAGCGGCAACATGGTCCCGCTGGGGACGGTTGCGACGGTGCAGGCGACCACGGGACCTGATGTCATCTATCGCTACAACCGCTTCCGCGCCGTGCAGATTCTCGGTGGACCGGCGCCCGG
>CAZPZE010000190.1:0-2015 GCA_964590625.1 uncultured Solibacteraceae bacterium | reverse complement strand
TCCGCCGTGCCGTCCGGGAACACAGCCCGCACTTCACGTGCGCGAATCGTCTCGTTTACATTTTCTCTGCGTGAGGGTTTGCGGGAAGGAAAGTTACGGCCTGGAAGCATGCGTTAGTAAGGTCGCCAGATCCCAACATAGCACTATTGCGACTCGATTTTGCAATAGCTGCTTTCCAAATCTGTGGTTGGTCCAGCCAAACCAACGGTTTGGACGCTCGTAAACGCCTGTAAATGCGCCATTACGGCGCGTTTATTCAGGTATATACTCTCGTAGAAGGATTTCCTCAGACCTTATGCGAAATATCTCACGAGCCGCGCTTGTCACGGCCTCCTGCGCTCTGCTCACGAGCGTGTTCATCCCTCCGGCCCAGGCCCAGTTCGGCCGGGGCGGCGGCGTCTGGAACACGGCCGGCGCCGACGCGCAACGCAGTTCCTGGGCGCGCACCGACAATCGAATCAATGCAACCAGCATGCCCGGCTTCGCTTTCCTCTGGAAGGTGAAGCTGACCAATGACCCGAAACAGCAGTACGCGCTTTCTCCCGCCGTGATGGTGGACAGCTACATCGGCTATCGCGGCTTCCGCTCCTACGCGTTCGTAGGTGGGGCATCCAACAACGTGATCGCGCTCGATACCGATCTCGGCCGGGTGGAATGGACGAAGAATTTTGGCGCAACTGGCGGACAAAGCACCCCAGCCTGCCCGGGAGGCATGACTGCCGGGGTGACGCGCACCGCAACTCTCGCGATTCCGGCCGCGGCGGCCGCGGGTGGACGCGGCGGACGTGGCGGTGGACGCGGCGCGCAGAGCGGCGTGGGTGAGCCGGAAGCGGGCGCTGTCACCATCGGACAGGGCCGTGGCGGCGGATTCGGTGGTGCCATTACCTTCGGCCCCGGTGGCGCTTCCGGACGCGGCGGCGGGCGGGGCCCGGGCGCTCCCGGCGCTTCGGGCGGACGCGGCGGCGGCTTCGGACGCGGAACACGTCCACCAGAGGCCGTATACGCGGTCACCACGGATGGCATGCTCCACACGCTTTACATCTCGAATGGTGAGGACGCCAGGCCGCCCGTGCGCTTCCTCCCGGCCAACGCGAATGCGTCCGGCGTCATCCTGATTGACGGCGTGATCTACGCCACCACAAGCGGCAACTGCGGCGGCGTTGCGAATGGCGTCTGGGCAATCGACACCGCCGAAGCCTCGCCCTCGGCCGTTCACTGGTCCACCAACGGCGGCGGCGTCGCCGGCAGCTTCGGCGCGGCCTTCGGCCCAAGCGAGTCCGTCTATGTCGCCACCGGCGACGGCGATTACTCACCTGCGGCGTTTTCCGACTCCGTCGTTTCGCTCGAAACCAAAACCCTGAAGATGAAGGACTGGTTCACGCCCGGCAAATCCGAATTCACTGCCTCACCGGTTGTCTTCGATATGACGGAAGGCGACAAGACCCATGAGCTGATCGCGGCTGCCAACAAAGACGGCAGGATCTACCTCCTGAGCAGTGAATCGCTCGGCGGCGCGGATCACAAGACTCCGCTCGCCTCGGCTTCGCTCGGTTCCGCCGCGCATTCGCTCGCCAGCTGGCAGGATCCCTCCGGCACGCGCTGGATTCTCGCCGGTACCGACGGCAACGTGACGGCGCTCAAAGTCACGATGCAGGGCGGCAAGCCGTCCATCCAGACCGGCTGGACATCTCGCGCCCTCACTTCGCCGATCGGCCCCGTGATCATCAATGGCTTCGTGTTCGCGGCGTCCACCGGATCGGCATCCACTCTCTACGGTTTCGACGGCGTCACCGGCAAGGAAATGTTCAACAGCGGCCCCACGATCCAGGGCTCTCTCACGCACTCCGGCGCGATTTCCGGCAGCGCGGGCCAGATCTACCTCTCGACGGCCGACAGCACAATCTACGCGTTCGGCATCCCGCTGGTCGCGCCGGATCTCGCGAACAAGACGAAGAATTAGGAAGGTTCAGAGAAGACACGTTATGAAAACGGTTACCCGAATTGCGTTAACAATG
>CAZPZE010000189.1:0-2046 GCA_964590625.1 uncultured Solibacteraceae bacterium | reverse complement strand
TTCAGTGCCAGCACCGGAACCCCCGCTTCCTGCAAATCCACGACTTTCATCGCCAGGTCCAGCCCGGAACTCGAGCGGTGCATGCTGATCCCGATATCCGCCCGCGCCAGCAGTTCGCGATACTCCGGCTCCGCGAGAAAGCCCGTATGTATCCGCCATCCGCGGAGCCGCAGTTTCTCAATCCGTGGCATTAACTCCTCGCGCGTCGGACCGTCGCCCGTCAGATGAATCTCCATTCCAGGCTGCGGATCCATGAGTTCGAGCGCGTCCACCAGCATGTCCATATCTTCATCGGCAGTCCATCCCGCAGGACAAACCACGATCAGATCCCTCCCCGCCGGCTTCCCTTGCTTTGGAAAAACCCGCAGCGGCCGGTCATAAACCGTTTGCGCCTCGATCCCGAAACGCCGCTTCAAATCCTCCCGCATCGCGCGCGACACGCAGAAGTGCGCCGCCGCATGCCGCGCCATCCGCCCCTCATACCGCTCTGCCCACGCGATGACCTTCCCGCGCGTCTGCAGCGCGAGCATCGAAAATCCGTAGTTATGCCAATCGACAATCAGCCGCGCACCCGTAATCCGCGCCGCAATCCGGCCCGCCGAAAACGTCGGAAACGCCGGCGGATTCTGCACCAGAATCGTCTTCGGCCGCGCCCGCACCAGCACGCGAACCAGTTCCGCGAGCGTCAGGCTCATTCGCAGCGCGGCTCCCGCCAGACCGAACCTCCGGAGGCCCGGCCACCTTCGCAGGCAGCGAACACCAGCCCCCGCCGGCGGCGTGAACGGCCGCTCGCAGATTCCGATGAGTTCCACCGCATATCCGTGCCGCACCAGTTCGCGCGCATGATTCACCATGCGCGGACTGCGCGCCAGATCCCCAACCACTACCACCGCCACGTCAGTCACCGCGATCACCAGCCGCCGTCAATCGTCCCCCCGCCAGCCGCCACGCCTGATCCGTGTGGCGCAGAACGCGGCGCTCGTGCGAAATCAGAATCACCGCCGGATGGTAGGGCAGCCGCGCCAGACTCTCCATCAAACCTGCGATCCCTTCATCATCCAGATGATTGGTGGGCTCGTCCAGAATCAGCAGATCCGGATGCCGCAGCAGCGCGCGCGCAATCACCAGCCGCTGCCGCTGCCCGCCCGAAATGCGCACGCCGTTCTCGCCGATCGCCGTCTCGAGGCCCTCCGGAAATCCCCGGACGAAATCCGCGCCCGCCGCGCGCAGCGCTTCCTCGAGATCATCCGCACCCGCCCCGGCATTGCCGTACATCACGTTCTCCCGAATCGTCCCGCCGAAGAGAAACGGATTCTGCGGCACCACCGCCATTCGCAGCCGCAGCGCCCGCATGTTCAGTTGCTCGTAAGGCACGCCGTTGACCGCCAGCCTGCCGCGCTGCGGCCGGTAAAATCCGGCGATCAGAAACAGCAGCGTGCTCTTGCCGCTGCCGTTCGCTCCGATCAGCGCAATGCTCTCGCCGCGATTGACCGTCAGCGTCGCGTCGTCAATCACCGGAACATCCGGCCGATATGAAAACGCCGCGCTTTCCACACTAAGTCTCTCGATCGCCCCCGGCTCCGCCGTTCCGGAATAAGGCTCTGTCGCCGGAACCGCCAGCAGCGACGCAATCTGACGGAACGCCCGCATCCCCATGCGTATCGCCGGCACCGCGTCGACAATCGTCCGCGCCTGCGCCGCAAACAGCGCCGCCAGCACGTAAAAAGACATCAGATCGCCCGTCGTCATCCGCCCGCCCGCTGCGGCCCAGCCCCCCGCCAGCAATACCGCCAGCGTCGAACTCAGAATCAGCGACGTCTGCAGAAGCTGCTGTCCGCTTTCGAGCCGCGTGAGCTGGAGCGAATCGCGCCGCAGCGCCTCAATATTGCCGTACTGCCGCTCCAATTCGCTTTTCTCCGCCGACTGCGATCTCGTCAGCTCCAGCGCGGAGATCGCAAACCGCACGCCGCGGCTGAAGTTTTCGAACGCCTCGCGCAGCCACTCCTGCTGAAACCACACCCGGCGCACCAGCAGCCGGTTCACCAC
>CAZPZE010000188.1:0-7561 GCA_964590625.1 uncultured Solibacteraceae bacterium | reverse complement strand
TTGCGGCCGGACTTGATCGCGATGCAGTCATCGCCCGTGCTGAACGTACAGTTCTCGATCAGGAAGTCCTTGCAGGAATCCGGATCGCAGCCGTCATTGTTCGGGCCGTGGCTGTCGATTTTCACGTTCCGCACGGTGACGTTGGTGCAGTAAAGCGGACTCACTTCCCACATCGGCGAATTATGGATCGTGACGCCTTCGATCACGATGTTCTTGCAGCGCGTCGGCTGAATGAAAACCGGCCGCAGGTAGTGGCCTTCGCCGAAGATGCGCTCCTTCACCGGCACGTCGCGCTCGCCCATATCGGTGAGGACAGCGCGGCTGTTGACCATCGGCGCGCCCGCCGGTTTGCCCCAGGGATTCTGGGTTGTCCACGACCACCAGTTTTCGCGGCTGCACTGGCCGTCGAGCGTGCCTTCGCCGGAAATGCCGAGATTTTCCTGATCGAGGGCGTAGATGAACGGCGAATAGTTCATCAGCTCCGTGCCTTCGAAGCGCGTGAAGACGACGGGCAGATATTTCTTCGGATCGGGGATGAATTTCAGCGTGGCGCCCTGCGAGACGTAGAGGTTGACGTTGCTCTTCAGGTGCACGGCGCCGGTGTAGAAATCGCCCGCGGGGATGACAACGCGTCCGCCGCCGGCTTTCTTGCAGGTGTCGATCGCTTTAGCGATCGCATCGCTCGAATCGTTGCCCTGACCGGCTTTCGCGCCGTATTTGGTGATATCGAAATCGCGTTTCGGAAAAACCGGAGGCTTGATGCGGGCGAGGATCTTCGGAACTTCGTCCCATGCGGGGGCCTGCGACGGCGCGGCCACGGCCTGGCGCCCGGCGGTCAATAATGTCACGCCCGTGGCGACGACGAAAGATCGGCGATTCTGCATAAATGGGTCCTCCGCCAATATACGCGATTGGGGTGTGGCGACGGGATGCGGGAGCTGGTTCAAAATCTCTCGACCAGCTCCAGTAGCGTCGACACCGCAGAATCGAAAGGAATTGATTCACCGTAGACCATCTCGCGCAGAAAGCCCTCGTATTGTTGCGCGAACGTCTTGCTCGCCGCCATCCGATGTCCTGCCCGAACGGTTTCCAGCACGGGATCTTCCCGGTATGCGGGAAACTGGTGGCCGTACGCTGCGACATCGGCAAGCATGATTTCCCGTGACAAGGCGACAACATCAAGCGGGTCATAGCGATGCCGGATGCAGTGGAGATCGTAGATGTGCCGCACGAGCGTCGGATCCCGCGGTCCGCCCGCCTGGGCGAATTCAGCCCCCGCTCTTCCTGTGAGCGCGACCAGTTTCTCCGCTACCGTCTCCGGAACGGAGACACACGTGACGGAAGCGATTTCGGGATCCCGCCGGTAAGCTTCGGCGATGAACGATGTAACCGGCAACGAGATGCCCGGACGCCGCAGCGGCCACACTGCAGTCTCGATCTGGATTTCGGGCCGCAGGACGTTACGGCCCGCTGCTGCGGGCGCGTACGGCAGACGATAGACCGTATACCGGCTTTCGTTGCCCGATTCGCGATGCTCCGGTCGTTGTGGGTCGAAATGAAATCCGGCGCCATGCAGGGAGGCGGTGATCGTATCGCGAAGCTTTCGGAGCGCCGGCCGCGCGAACGGGACATCGGAGACGATTTTCAGGTCGATATCTTCCGACATGCGCCGGATAAGACGATGCGCCCTGCTCAGAGCGATCCCACCGCCAAACACCAACTGGAACGGAGCCACGTCAGCCGCGGTGATTGCGTTCAGAGCTCTGACTACGTACCAATCCTTCTCAACCAGTGCCGGAGTGGGTAGGCCGAAGAACTCCTGAACTTCGATCAGTTCTCGCAGCGTGGGTTTATCGTTCAAGGATAAGTTTCCGTTTACCGTCGAACAGACGCCGGGAGAATCGCCCCTTTACGCGGATGACCGGGTTGACCGGGATCTGCGTCGAGCGAGCTTCGTTGTACGCGCGCTCAGCCTGCGTTGGTTCCCATGCGACGCCGAGTTTGGTCAGGGCCTGTCGCGCGGCGCCGGCAAATCCATCTCGCGCGTAGAGAACCGGTTTGCCGGACAGGCTGGAGATGATCGCCCGCCCGTAAACGCCATATCCCAGGCGAACCAGACGCTGCTCCCGAACGAGGCGTCGCAGCGCTCGCAGCACCTGATCTTCTCCGCCAAGGTCACGGAATTCCCGCGTCAGGAACACGTCGTCACCTCGACGGCGGGCGATCCGAGCTTCGATTTTTTCTTTCAGTGTTCTTCGCGCAGGCAATGCCGCCACCTCTGCAAAAACCCGACACCCTCAGTATACAAAAACCCGACACCCTGGAGAGCAGATCGCGACAATGATGAAAACGCTGGTTTACTCTCGCAGGAGAGTCCTGATCTTCGCTTCCACTTCGCTCTTATCGATCACGACGCCAACCCACGAAGCGGCGATCCGGCCCTGCTTGTCGATCAGATAAGTTGCGGGCATGGATTGTACGCTGTAGGCCTGCGTCACCGCGTCGTCACCCATCAGGATCGGGTAGTTGATCTTGTGCTCCTGCACGAACGGCTTGACGCGGCTCCAGGCTTCGTCAGCGCCCTTCAGATTTTCGTACATGGTGTCCAGCGAGACGCCAACAACGGCGAGGCCTTTGGATTGGAGGGCGCCTTCCAACTCGATGAAGGAAGGAATCTCCTTCCGGCATCCTCCGCATTCGGTCGCCCAGAAGTTTAGCGCGACGACTTTGCCTCTATAACCCGCGAGATTCATCATGCGGCCCGAAGCGTCCGCGAGCCGCAATGCCGGGGCCATTTTTCTTTCGCCTGAGGGCGAGGCACTCTTCGCCGACTGCCACGCGCCAGCGATCCCAACAGCGATCGACAGCATCAGTATCAATCCAGTGGTCCATATTTTCATGTCCAGCCTCTCCTTTTGCGCGATATCGACATCACATATCCAACGGGCCAATAGCCCGCATAGCCCACGAAAGCCAGAACCCGGGGCGCGCCAGCCCAGAACGGCTGAATTATGGAGGCCAGCGCCACGATCGACGCAGCGGCCAGAACCTGACCGCGCAGTTCCGTGATCGGGAACCGGCGGCTTCGCGAGATTCCGCGAAGCGAAGGGATGATGACGAGGGCCGTCAACAACAGCACGGGTATGAGGACGGTGTAGAACCTCTGTGGAAAGATCCATCCGGCGACGCTGTACGCGTAGACGCGTGGTCGGGCAATTGTCACGAGCGCCAGGCACGCGGGCGTCAGACAAAATGCGACGCGGTTAACTGAGATCGCGCCGCGTGAAAGCCTTCCGAGCGCGATTCCGGCGATCCAGGATGAGCAGGCCACGAGGAGCGAGCCGGCGACAATCCGAATGAACCCGTAGCGCAGCGTCAAACCCGGCTCCAGTGTCGTGGGGTCAATCGTCGCGTAGTTGCGGGCTATCCAGAGGTAGAGGTCCGCAGCGCCGTCAATCATGAAGGTGTTAAGGGTGAGCAGGATTCCGACCGGCAGCGCCAGACCAAATAGGCCGAGCCATGGACGCCAGTCGCTCCACGGGGCCAACTGTCGGCGGATGACCAGGCCGAACACGTCGCAGAGCGCCCGGATTCCACTGACTCCGGATTCACTCAGGTCGCCCATCACAGCATGTTGCTCACCGGGTGAAAGCGCCTGCGATAAAAGTTCCGCCAGCCACCAGAGAGCCCGCCTCATTGTGCTTCCCACGCGACGCCGCGGGTAACGCGCGACACGGAGTTATAGAAATGCGTTGCTGCCTCCACGCCTTTCGCGGTCACGCGGACCATTCGTTTCGGACGGCCTCCCCGTTTCGACGTAGGCTCGCCCATGTGCGTTTTGAGCAGCCCCTTCGCTTCCAGCCGGTCGAGCGTGGTGTAGATGGCGCCGATTGAACATCGCCGTCCGCTGGCCGCCTCAATCTCCTGGCGGATCGGCACGCCGTACGCGTCTTCGCCCAGCCGGGCGGCGGCCGTGAGGAGCAGGTATTCAAACTCGCCCAGCATGTTCTACATTGTGATACTAATCATCCGGGCTGTCAATCGGGATTGCTGCTGGGTTACCGCGATTTGGAAATGGGAAAAATTCAGGAAGCCGCGGCTGCGATTCGCCGCACCGTGCCGCTCATGATCTCGTTGAACCGCGCCGTTTCCTCGAATGGCGGTTCGTGCGCCGACTCTTCAAACCACACGAGCTCTTTCTGAGGTGCCGCCAGCATATCGAAATAGGCCTGGCTGGTTTCCGGCGCGACCACGTGATCATGCCTGCCGAGAAAGAAGGACACCGGTACCTGAAGGGAGGGCACCGCCTTCGTCAGATCCAGCGCCGAGACCTCCGTCCACATCGTCTCAGTCGAAAAGCGCGTGCCTCGAATGATGTTGGGTAAATCGAAAACAGAACACTCCGGCCCGCTGATGACGAGCAGCGAAAACTTCCACAGCGACATGCCGCGAATGAATCCAACAAAGCGCGTCAGCCACGTTCGCGCAGCCATCACGCTCCGCGCACTGTGCGGCGGCGGGCCGATGGCGCGAAGCTCCCGCACCGCTTTTTCGTTCCCGCGTCGCTCTGCCTCGGCAAGCGTGAAGCTGTAGCAGATACGCTCGCTGGCCGGCCAGTCGCCGATCTGCCCGGCGCCAGCGTAGACAGAAATCTTCTCCGGAAAACGCGCCACATACAGCACCGCGAGCGCGGAGCCCCAGGAATGGCCGTAGATCGCGACCTTGTCTTTCCCGAGGCGCTCGCGCACGATGTCGACCAGTTCATTCAAATCCGCAATGAACTGTTCGACCGTCATGGAAGACGCGGGGATATGGGGATCGAACGACTTCGCCGTTCCCCGCTGATCCCAATACACGATAGTGAACGATTTCTCCAACTCCGCGTTGAAATGGCGAAACAGGCGCATTTCCGAAAAGCCAGGCCCGCCATGAACCAGAACCAGCACCGGATTCGCCACGCTCTCCCCGCGGATCATGACCCACTGCTGCATTCCGCCAATGGAATAGTAGCGGATTTCCGCAATGCTTCCCGGCACGATCTCGCCGGACGGAAGCCGAAAAACCGGTGTGTTGCCCAGGTGTCTCATCCAGAGCGTCAGAACATCACGCGGACCGCCCTTTGACCGATCCCGGCTGGTACGAGCCCGGTACCGCGCGAAACGAGATCGCGATCCGGTTCCAGTTATTGATCATGACTACCGCCATCGTAAGCGCGGCGAACTCGGCCTCATTGAAGAATTGCCGGGTTCTTTCATACACAAGGTCCGGCGCCTGGTCGCGCGAAATCATCGTAACGGCCTCGGTCCATTCGAGCGCGGCCCGCTCGCGGTCGGTGAAAAAAGGCGTCTCGCGCCAGGCGCTGAGCGCGTAGAGCCGTTGCTCGGTCTCGCCCACCAGCCGCGCGTCTTTGCTGTGCATGTCCAGGCAAAACGCGCATCCGTTGATCTGTGACGCCCGCATCTTGATGAGATGAAGCAACTTCTCGTCGAGCCCGCTCTTGTGGACCGCGTGCTCCACCTGATATAAGCCGCGCAGCGCCTCGTGCGGTAGAGCCTTCTGGTAATCAATCCGTGGTTCCATATGATGAATCCTTTCTCCGCCGATACGGTAGACTGTGACTGAAATGCAGTTTTCTCTTCGATTTTCCATCTGTGTGATGGCCGGGGCGCTTTGCGCCATGCTCGGCGCGCAGACGGCCCCCGCGCCATCGGCTCCCGCCGCGCGCACAACGAAAGGCATTCCGCCGCGCGGCAGCGCGACCGAATATATGGGACACGGTACCGTGGGCTCGCTCTCGATTGGCGCCGACTTTGACGGTCATGACATCCCCACGCTTCAATCCACGCTGACCACGGAAGACTTCGTTGCCGTGGAAGTTGGCGTTTTCGGTGCGCCCGGCGCGCACGCCATCATCTCGGCTTCGGATTTTTCCCTTCGCATCAACGGCAAGAAATCGGCCATTCCGACGGAAGGGTTCTCCGCTTTGACCCGGAATCTGCGCGATCCTTCCTGGACGCCGCCTGAGCAGAAAGACAAAGAAAAATCTCGCGGCGGCCTCAATACCGGCGGCGGCCAGCCGGACGATCTTGGCGCCACCCCCGCTCCAGTCCACATTCCGCCGGAGATGGAACGCTCCATGCGCCTGCAGGTGCAGGAAGCCACACTCCCGGAAGGCGATCGCGAGCTTCCTGTTGCCGGCCTGATCTTCTTCAAGTACTCCGGGCAGCAGAAGGGCATTCACCAGGTGGAACTGGTCTACGAAGGCTCGGCCGGCAAAGGCAGCATCCGGCTGCAGTAATAGCGCTCGACCGTTCTACTGTTCCGCGTAGATACTGTTGACGAACCCGCCCGCGTTGGTGTTCGGCCAGTCGGGGTGTTTCGTCTTCAGCTCTTCGGTGATGCGCTTTCCGGCGTCGGCTGCGGTGACGCCCTGCTTCTTCAGTTCGTGCGCGCGCGTGATGATGTCGGAAAGCAGGTCCCGTTCCTGGGTCACCATCGAGCCATCGCCCGGCGCGCTGTGATCCGGCAGCACATGCGCCGCGTGCAGCGCCTCGATTTTCCCGACGACCGCGAGCCAGCTCGAAGGCGTGCCGCCATCGCCGTAGATCATCGGCATCGTCCTGTTCTGCACCACATCGCCGGAGATCAGCGTGCGGTCGGGCTCGACGAACGTGAGCTCATCGCCCTTGGTATGAGCCCCGCCGTACCAAAGGAGTCGCACGGTCACGCCGCCGCCGAGATCGAGCGTTTTTTCCTTATCGAAAGTTTCATCCGGCTTGCGCGGCTTCACGCCGGCGAGCAATTCCTTCTGCTGCGGTGAGCGGCCGGCGAACTGATCGATCATCTCCTGGCCGTGCTTTTCCATCTCCTGCTGCTGGACTTCGTCGCGGATCAGCGTGGTACCCGCCGGGAATCCCGTCTCGCCCGACGCATGTTCGGGATGGAAGTGCGTCGTGGTGAGGTAGATCTTCCTGCCGGGCGCGAGCTTCGCCACCACTTTCGAAATCGTCTCGCCGTTCTTCGGCCCGAGCCCCGTATCGACCACCAGGACAGCGTTTGACCCCACAACGATGCCGATATTCGGCCACCCCATGATGGCCCAGACGTGATCGGAAATCTTCGTTGTGTTCTCGCTGAGGACGGGGTTATTGCCCTGCGCCGCGGCGCTCGCGGCCACCGCCAGAACAGCCAGTCCGGTCCGGAAAAGGTTCGAAAACATCGCCATAGTGCCTCTATCTTATCGCCGAAGCCGCCCGCGTTAACTCTCGTGGATTCACCAACGAATACTGGTGACCCGCCCGTTCCGCGCGCTATAAAAAAATTGTGGCCGAAGTACATGCGCACCAGCGCAGCGAGGAGCGGCGCTCGACCGATTGCGTCGTCGAGCTTCGCTGGAAAACCGGCGATGGCGAGAAGCTCTGCCAGGAGTGCCGCGCCATCGATATTTCCGAAAACGGGGTCGCGATCGAATGCCCCGTCGAGATTCCGCCCGGCGCGAGTGTCATCGTCTGGGCGCCGGCGTTTCACGTTTCAGCCCTGGCCGAGGTGCGCCACTGTACCT
>CAZPZE010000187.1:0-7381 GCA_964590625.1 uncultured Solibacteraceae bacterium | reverse complement strand
CCGGCTTCAATCGCGGCCTGCAGCGGATCGCCGTGATGCGTCAGCCGCTCGCGCGCGAAAGCGACCACCAGAATGCTGTTCGCGGTCGCGATTCCCATACACATAATGGAACCCATCAGAGCCGGGACGCTGAGGCGCGTTCCCGTCAAAAAGAGAAACAGCACGATGCCGGTGAGCGCGGCCGGCAGCGCGCTGATGATGATGAACGGATCGAGCCAGGACTGGAAGTTCACCACGATCAGGAAGTAGATCAGCAGAATCGCGACGCCGAGCCCCGCCACCAGACCCTCATAAGACGACTTCATCGTGTCAAGCTGCCCGCGCACAAAGATACGCGAGCCGCGCGGCAGATTCTTCGTGTTCTGTGCGACGATCTTCTCCACGTCGTTCCCGGCGGCGCCAAGGTCGCGGCCTTCCACGGATGCGTAAATGTCGAGGATGCGATGAAGATTGTAGTGAGAAATCTCCGGCATGCCGCTCGTGCGGCTGATGGTGCTGACGTCACCGAGGATCGCGGATCGTTTACCGGATGACGACGTGACCGGAATGTTTTTCAGGTCCTGGAAGTTGCTCACGCGAAATTCCGCGGCGCGCGTCACTACGTTATAGTTCACGCCGTTCACCGGATTGAGGAAGAACGTGGGTGTCGTCTGGAAGCTGCCGCTCAGCGTGACAAGCAGGCTGCTCGCGACATCTTCCTGCGTCAGCCCGGCCTGTGCGGCTTTCGTGCGGTCCACATCGATGTGGAGGCGCGGCTGATCGAACGCCTGCTGGATGCGGCTGTCGACAATACCGGGAACGCGCCGAATCTGGGAAAGAATCTGATCCGCGACTTTCCGGTTGCCCTGCATGTTGACGCCATCCACCTGCACGTCAATAGGCGCGGGAAGACCGAAATCCAGAATCTGCGTGATCATGTCAGCCGGCAGGAAGTAGAACATGGTGCCCGGAAACTCGCGGTTGAGCGCGGGCCGCAGTTTGTTGACCCACTCCTGCGTGGGCCGGTGCCCTTCCTTGAGCGACACCAGAATATCGGAATCCTCCGAGCCCACCACGCCGGTATTGTTGTAGGTCGTGTTGATACCGCTGTACGGCAGGCCCATGTTGTCCACGATGCTCTGCAGTTCAGTAGGGGGAATCATGCGCCGGATGCTGTCGTCGATCAGGTCGCACAGGCGCGCCGTCTCTTCGATGCGGGTTCCGCTCTTGTCGCGGAAGTGCAGCCGGAACTGGCCGTTGTCGCTCGAAGGGAAGAAGTCCTGCCCCAGCCAGGGGTAGAGGAATATCGCACCCGCGCAAACGCCCAGGAACAGAGGGATGAAAACCCAGCGGCGATGCACACACGTGGTCAGGAGCAACTGGTAGCTGAGACGGAGCCGTTCGAACCCGCGCTCGAACGCCTGCTGCATCAGCCTGAACGGATTTCGCGTACGCACATAGCCATGCTGCGGGCGCTTCAGCAGGTAGAGAGCAAGCGTCGGAACCAGAGTTCGCGAGAAGAAATAAGACGCCAGCATCGCGAACACCACGGCTTCCGCCAGCGGCACGAACAGATAGCGGGCAACGCCATGCATGAAGAACATCGGGATGAACACGATGCAGATACAGAGCGTGGAAACGAGCGCCGGAACCGCGATCTGCTGGGCGCCATCCAGAATCGCCTGCCGCGTCTCTTTGCCCTCTTCCAGATTGCGGTTGACGTTTTCGATTTCGACAGTCGCGTCGTCCACCAGAATGCCGACAGCGAGCGCCAGCCCGCCGAGCGTCATGATGTTGATGGTCTCGTGAATCGCGCTCAACGCGCAGATCGAGACCAGAATCGAGAGCGGGATCGACACCGCGATGATCACCGTGCTGCGCCAGCTTCCGAGGAAGATCAGGATCATCATTCCGGTGAGGCAGGCGGCAATAATCGCCTCACGGACCACGCCATTGATCGCCGCGCGCACGAAAATCGACTGATCGGCCAGCGGCTCGATTTTCAGCTCCGGCGGCAGCGTGGTTTCGATATGCGGAAGAGCATCGCGCACGCCCTGCACAACGCTCAGTGTGGAGGCATCGCCGTTTTTCAGAACCGATAGCAGGATGCCGCGCAGTCCATCGAGCCGGACGATGTTGGTTTGCGGCGCGAATCCATCCGAAACAGTGGCGACATCCCGAATAAAGACGGGGCTGCCGTTGACCACCTTCAGCGGAAAATTGTTCATCTCGTCAACAGCCAGCGGGCTGGAGTTGAGTTCCACGTCGTAGTCGAACTGCCCGATCTTGGCGGTGCCCGCGGGAAGAATCAGGTTCTCTGTGCCGACCGCCTTCACCACATCCGCCGCCGAAACACCCTTCGCCTGCAGCAGCGCCTGATCGAGACTGACATTGATCTCGCGCGACTTGCCGCCATAGGGATACGGGATCGCCGCCCCCGGAATCGTCACCAGTTGAGGACGGACCTGGTTCAGTCCGAGATCGTTCAGTCGCGATTCCGAAAGCGTTTTGCTCGAAAGCGCCAGCTGGATAATCGGCACCGTCGACGCGTTGTAAGTCAGGATGAACGGCGGGGTGGAGCCAGGCGGCATCTGACGCACCGCAGTCTGCGAGATCGAAGTAATCTGGCTCGTTGCGGCATCCACGCTCGCACCCGGCTGCAGGAAGACCTTGATGATGGAACGGCCGCTCACTGTGAACGATTCGATGTGCTCGATGTTGTTCACGGTGGTTGTAAGGTTTCGTTCGAACAGCGCGGAAATGCGCCCTTCCATACCTTCCGCGTCAAGGCCGCCGTAGGTCCAGACAACCGCAATCACCGGAATGTCAATGTTCGGAAAAATATCGGTGGGGGTGCGCAGAATGACCAGCGGGCTTATCAGCACGATCACAAGCGCCAGGACAACAAAGGTGTACGGGCGCGAGAGCGCAATTCGGACTATCCACATGGAGAGTTCAGGGAAGGCGCAAAGGCGCCCGAAAGATTATAGATGCTTTGGGGATTCAAAAGGTATCCCGAACTTGTATGTTTTGGCACCAGATTTGACCCTCTCTACTCAATACTACCCCCCGCGTAAAATCGGACTATGTACATTCGGGTGAACGACCGCGACAACGTCGGGATCATTGTCCACCCGGAAGGGGTTTCCGCGGGGACCGCACTGCCTGGTGGGATCGTCGCGGCCGAAAAGATTCCGCAGTCCCACAAGGTCTCTTTATTCAATTTTGAACCAGGCCAGGCGATCGTGCGATATGGGCAGGTCATCGGGTACGCGAACCGTCCAATTCCCGCCGGATCCTGGGTGCGCGAAGACTTCATCGAAATGCCGGCGCCGCCGCCCCTCGATCAGCTCCCGCTGGCAACCGCCGTCCCCGCCCCGGCGCCGCCCCTCGAAGGATACACGTTCGAGGGATACCGCAATCCGGATGGCAGCGTGGGGACCCGCAACATCCTGGGGATCGCGACCACCGTACAGTGCGTGGCGCCAACCGTGGAGTACGCGGCGCGCCGTATCCGCCAGGAATTGCTGCCGCGCTTCCCGAACGTGGATGATGTCGTCGCAGTGACCCACTCTTACGGCTGCGGCGTTGCAATCAACGCTCCCGGCGCGGCCGTGCCGATCCAGACGCTCCGCCACATTTCCCTGCACGCGAACCTGGGGAGCGAGCCGATGGTGGTCAGCCTGGGCTGCGAGAAGATGCAGCCCGCGCTGCTGTTCAGCAATCATTTTCCAGTGCTCGAGAATACGGGCGTGATCCGGCTGCAGGATCAGCCCGGCTTCGGCGCCATGGTCGCCCAGATTCTGGAAGCCGCGGAGAAACGGCTGGCTGTTCTCGATCGCCGCCGTCGCGTCACGTGCCCCGCGTCCGATCTGATCGTCGGATTGCAGTGCGGCGGCAGCGATGCCTTCTCCGGCGTCACGTGCAATCCGGCTGTAGGCGCGGCCGCCGATCTCCTGGTCCGCGCCGGCGCCACCGTCATGTTTTCCGAAGTGACCGAAGTGCGCGACGCGATCCATCTGCTGACGCCGCGCGCCGAAACGCCGGAAGTGGGGCGCGCGCTGATCCGCGAAATGCAGTGGTACGACGATTACCTCGCAGGCGGACGCGCCGATCGCAGCGCCAACACAACACCCGGCAACAAACGCGGCGGACTGGCGAACATCGTCGAGAAGGCCCTCGGTAGTGTGGCGAAAGCAGGCACCTCCGCGATCCGCGCGGTGGCCTCACACGGCGAAAAGGTGACGTCGAAAGGCCTGGTTTTCGCCGCCACGCCCGCCAGCGATTTCATCTGCGGAACGCAGCAGCTCGCGTCGATGAACCTGCATGTTTTCACGACCGGCGAAGGAACGCCGTACGGCCTCGCGATGGTGCCGGTGATCAAAGTTTCATCCCGCACCGCCCTCGCCGAGAAGTGGTATGACCTGATCGATCTCGATGCCGGCCGCATCGCCACCGGAGACGCGACGGTGCAGAGCGTGGGCATGGAACTCTTCCGCATGATGCTCGATGTCGCCAGCGGGCGCAAGACCTGGGCCGAGCAGTGGGGCCTCGCGAATACGCTTTCGCCGTTCAATCCCGGGCCGGTGACATAGGCGCCTGCCATACAATTGAAATCCGTGGCTCCAACCTCCGCTTCCGCCAGGACGACCCGCACTCGCTGGGTCATCCTGACGATGATCTTCATCGTTTCGACCCTCAATTACGCCAGCCGCGCGACGCTTTCCATTGCCGGACCGGCCGCTTCGAAGCAACTGGGGATCGACGCGAAGCAACTCGGCTATCTGTTTTCGGCGTTCGGCTGGACGTACGTGATCGCGCAGGTTCCAGGCGGATGGCTGCTGGATCGATTCGGGTCGCGCAACGTCTACGCGGCCAGCGTTCTGCTCTGGTCTGTTTTCACTTTCCTGCAGGGATATGCGGGCGCGTTCGGAATCGGCGCCGCGCTGCTGATCTTCTTCATGCTGCGGCTGCTGCTGGGTCTCGCCGAAGCGCCGGCGTTTCCCGCCAACAGCCGCATCGTGGCCGCCTGGTTTCCAGCGGCAGAGCGTGGCACCGCCGCGGCGGTCTTCAATTCCAGCCAGTATTTCGCGACGTTTCTCTTTGCCCCGCTTTCCGGCTGGATCACCCATGAATACGGATGGCCCTGGGTGTTCTACGTCACAGGCGGCCTCGGCATTCTGACGGCGGCGCTGTGGATGAAGACCGTGTACAGCCCGGCGAGACATCCGAGAGTCAGTGCCGCCGAGCTCGATTACATCGAAAAAGGCGGCGCGCTCACCATGATGGATAAGCCGATATCCGCGGCGCAGCCAAAAGCGGAGGGCGGCTCCCAATGGTCGGCGATCTGGCAGTTGCTGTCGAACCCCATGATGCTGGGCATTTATCTCGGCCAGTACTGCATCACCACAATCACCGTCTTCTTCGCGACGTGGTTTCCCGTTTACCTGGTGCAGGAGCGCCACATGTCCATCCTGAAAGCGGGCTTCACAGCTTCCCTTCCCGCGCTGTGCGGATTCATGGGCGGAATTCTCGGGGGATTGTTTTCCGATGCGCTGCTGCGGCGCGGCAGTTCGCTCACGGTTTCGAGAAAAGTGCCGATCGTCGCCGGAATGCTTCTCTCAACGTCCATGATCCTCTGCAACTTCGCGGCTTCGGAAACGATGGTAGTGATCATCATGTCGCTCGCGTTTCTCGGCAAAGGCATCGGCGCGCTCGGCTGGGCGGTGGTGGCTGATACGACGCCGAAGCAGATCGCCGGCCTGAGCGGCGGCCTGTTCAACATGTTCGGCAACGTCACCTCCATCATCACGCCGATCGCGATCGGCTACATCGTGGATGCGACGCATTCCTACAAGGGCGCGCTGATTTTCGTGGCGGCGAACGCAGCCGTCGCGATCTTCTCGTACCTGGTGATCGTGGGAGAGATTCGCAGAGTGGAACTGAAAGCGGCATGAACGCGCCTCACATTACGAAAATGCAGGTTGTCCCGGTGGCGGGACGCGACAGTATGCTGCTCAATCTGAGCGGCGCCCATGGCCCTTACTTCATCCGGAATCTCGCGATCCTGACCGATAACGCAGGCCGCACTGGCGTCGGCGAAGTCCCGGGTGGCGAAAAAATCCGCCAGACGCTCGAAGATGCGCGCGCCCTCGTGGAAGGGAAATCCATCGGCGATTACCTCGGAATTCTGAATTCCATGCGCGCGCAGTTTGCCGATCGCGATGCCGGCGGACGCGGCCTCCAGACGTTCGATAATCGCGTCACCATTCACGCCGTCACCGCCGTGGAAGCCGCCCTGCTCGACCTCCTGGGCCAGTTTCTCGAAGTGCCGGTTGCGGCGCTGCTCGGCGAAGGGCAGCAGCGGAAAAGCGTGGAGACGCTCGGCTATCTCTTCTACGTCGGCGACCGGCGAAAAACGAATCTACCGTACCCCGATGGCTCCGGCGAAAAAGATGACTGGCTCCGTCTGCGCACCGAACCGGCGCTGACGCCCGATGCGATCTTCCGCCTCGCCGAGGCAACCCAGGCGCGTTACGGCTTCCGCCACTTCAAGCTGAAAGGCGGCGTGCTGCCTGGCGAGCAGGAGATCGAAGCCTGCGCCGCGCTCGCCGCGCGTTCCCCGAAAGCGCGGGTCTCGGTCGATCCCAATGGCGCATGGTCACTCAACGAAGCGATCGCGCTCTGCCGCAATCAGAAGGTCCTCGCGTATGCCGAAGATCCCTGCGGCGCCGAAAACGGCTACTCCGGCCGAGAGATCATGGCGGAATTTCGCCGCGCCACCGGCATTCCGACCGCCACGAACATGATCGCCACCGACTGGCGGCAGTTCACCCACGCGCTGCAACTGCACTCCGTCGATATCCCGCTCGCCGATCCGCATTTCTGGACCATGCAGGGCTCCGTCCGCGTCGCGCAGGTGTGCCGCGACTGGGGCTTGACCTGGGGCTCGCACTCGAACAATCATTTCGATGTCTCGCTCGCGATGTTTACCCACGTCGCGGCCGCCGCGCCGGGCCACGTGACCGCAATCGATACGCACTGGATCTGGCAGGACGGCCAGCGGCTCACCAGAGAACCGCTGCGCATCGAAAACAGTGAACTCAAAGTGCCGGAGAAACACGGCCTCGGCGTCGAACTTGACATGGCGAAAGTCGAGGAAGCGAACCGCCTCTACGCCTCAATCGGAACCGCGGCGCGAGACGACTCAGCCGCCATGCAGTTCCTCATCCCCGGCTGGAAGTTCGACAACAAACGTCCGTGCCTGGTACGCTGAACTTTTCCGACCATGTCATCGCTTCCTCCCAACACCTTCAAAGCCGCCATCACATCCGGGAAACAGCAAATCGGTCTCTGGAGTTCGCTCTGCAGCAACATCGCGACGGAAATCATCGCAGGCTCC
>CAZPZE010000186.1:0-20110 GCA_964590625.1 uncultured Solibacteraceae bacterium | reverse complement strand
ATCGGCGCAGGTGGAGCGCATGCGCTCGCCCACCATTTCGGGCTGCTTCACGATCTCTTCCACCGTGAGCTGGCCGATAATGCCGCGGAGATGCCCTTCCATCACGAGCCGGATCAGGCCTTCGCGCTCCGAAGGCGCTTTTGTCAGAAACTGCTCGGCGGCGGTGAGGATGCTCTCGGGATCGGACTTCACTTTGATCTGCGCGACGGCTTCCACCGTGACCGCGACGCCCTGGCGCGTGTAGAGATCCTGTGTAGGCGCCACATCGAATGACATCAGCTCGAGTGAGAGGCCGCGGCAGAGCTCCACCATCGGAAGCACAACCGTACCGCCGCCTTTAATCACACGCGGCGCGCCGCGGAAACCGTAGACAATCAGGGCCTCATTAGGCCCCGCCTTTCGATAAAGCCGGGCGGACATCAGGATGATGAACACCACGGCGAGAATCGCCACACCTGCAATCACAACAACCTGCTGGTTCATAAAACTCGTTTCTCCCTGTTTACTTCTCTTCTTTCAAATCGGCCAGCGGGTCTTCCCACGGCCGTACATATGCGATGCCTTTTTCGTAGCGCGTTACGATCACTTCCGCGCCCCGCGGGATGGCTGTGCCATCGTCGGAACGCGCACCCGTCGCGCGGCGGGTGCCCTCCTGCGAATACGTCATTTCTCCCGTGCCGCCTTCGCGGATCGGCAACGTGAGGCGTCCGAGCACGCCGGTCATCCGGTAATCAGCCGGATCGAGTGCGTGATCGTGGCGCATCAGGAACTTCGTCAGAAACCAGAACACCAGCGAAGCCGCGCCGATTCCGCTGACTGTCGCAATCGCGAGCGACGCGACGAACCACACGCCGTACACGTGCAGGAGCAGATAGCCCGTGGCGCCGAACCACGCGAGAAAAGCCGCGACGGTCCCGATGTTGAACCAGGGCAGATGCGTACCATGTCCACCCCTGAAGTGCGGGAGATGGATGTGCCGGTGGCCCGAGAACAGCGCGAGCGCACTGAGCGCAAAGCCTACGATGAGGCAAATCAGATAAAAATCGGACCACGTCATTGCCGGCCTGCCGTCTTCTTTTCCGTCGTCTTTCGCGGCGTCTCTGTCGCTTTTCGCGTGGACGCTGGCTTCGGGCGAAGCACTTCCATCAGGCGCTCGGCGAGCCCGGGGTTTTCGAGAATCTCGCCCAGCAGCACAAGACACGTGCGCGAATCGTCATGACGCGCGAGCGTGAGCAGCGCGTGATGCAATTCGTGATCGCGCGAGAAGCGCTCCGCGCCGGCGACCAGCCAGAGATCCAGCTTGTCTTCGATCGCTCCGAGATCGGAGATGAGCTCGTTGTGATAGCCCTCCGGATCGTCAACAAGATAACCCGGATGCACCTTGAAGAAGTGCGCCAGAAGCTGGCGCGTCGCGTTCGTCAGGTGCGGCCGCGCGCCGGATTCGATCTGCGAAAGATAACTCTGCGAGATCGACTTGCCGAGTTCTTTCTGGATCAGGCGCGAGAGCTCGAGCTGCGAAATCTCGCGGCTCATGCCGCGGAGCGTGCCCTCGACATCCCGCAGGTACCGCATTTTTTCGCCGAGTGTCATATTGCAATATGCAATTACTATATTGCAATCTGCAATTGCGATCAACAGGCAACTTTTGCGTGCCATAATCGGCCATGCTCTCGGTGCATCTGGAGAAGGGTTTGGTGGAGGTGCGGGATGTGCCGCAACCCATACGTCCGGAAGGATTTGCAACCATCCGGCTGCTGCTCGGAGGGATCTGCAACACCGACCTGGAACTACAACGTGGGTACTACGGATTTTCGGGAACGCCGGGGCATGAATTTGTCGGTGAAGTGGTGGCTGCGGATACGCAAGCGCTTGCCGGCAAAAGAGTTGTCGGCGAGATCAATCTGAATTGCGGGAATTGCTCGTGGTGTGCGCGTGGACTCGGAAGGCATTGCCCCACGCGGACCGTGCTCGGGATCGTGCGGCATCCCGGCGCCTTTCAGGAGTTTCTGACGCTGCCCGAACGCAACCTGCACGTGGTGCCGGATTCGATTTCGGATGAGGAAGCCGTATTCGTGGAACCGCTCGCCGCGGCCTGCGAAATTCTGGATCAGACGCCGCTCGCGGCGGGTGATGAGATCGCGGTGCTCGGCGATGGAAAGCTCGGGCTGCTGATCGCGCAGGTGCTGCATGCGCATGGCTGTCGCGTACGGCAGTTCGGCAAGCATCGCGAGAAGCTGCGTATCTCGGAATCGCGCGGCATCGCAACCGCGGCCGCCGGAACAGAACCAGCCAAAGCATTTCGCTACGTCGTGGATGCGACCGGATCGCCCGCAGGCCTGAGAACCGCGGTGAGCATGACGGAGCCGCGCGGTACTGTGATCCTGAAATCAACCGTCCATGGAGAAGTGCCCATCGACACGGCGCCGGTCATAGTCGACGAGCTCACGCTCATCGGGTCGCGCTGCGGACGCTTCGAACCGGCAATCGAATTATTGAGAAGCGGAGCCGTGGACGTGAAGCCGCTGATCTCGGAAAAACGGAAGCTCAGCGATGCGAGCCGGGCGTTCGATTTCGCGGCGCAGCGAGGGGTGCTGAAGGTACTGCTGACAGCAGGCTAACGTTTCGGTTTCGGGCGCCAGTTGGAAAACTTCGCCCCAAAAACGCCGATGGCCGCCATGGCGATTACAATCAGCGCCATCGGCAGCCATAGTTGATGCAGGTAGCAATAAACGAGAGCGCCTGCGGCCGCCACTAAAACGAAGCAGCCGCAGGCGCACATTTGTCCGAATCCGTCTTAGCGGCCGACCGCAGCGACCGCGAATGCCTTTGCCGCGCTCTTCAGCGCTTCCGCTTTGTCCGTCCGCTCCCAGGTGAAGCCTTCGCCCTTGCGGCCGAAGTGACCGAATGCAGCCGTGGCCTTGTAAATCGGGCGGCGGAGTTGCAGGTGATCGATGATCCCTTTCGGCGTCAGCGGGAAGTTGGCGCGAACCAGCTCGGTCAACTGCGCGCTCGAGAGCGTGCCGGTTCCGAACGTATCCACCATGACCGAAACAGGCTCGGCCACGCCGATCGCGTACGCAAGCTGAACTTCCACGCGCGTCGCGAGGCCGGCGGCCACGATGTTCTTCGCGATGTAGCGCGCCATGTAGCAGGCCGAGCGGTCCACTTTCGTCGGATCCTTGCCCGAGAACGCGCCACCGCCATGACGGCCCATGCCGCCATACGTATCGACGATGATCTTGCGTCCGGTCAGCCCGGTATCGCCGTGCGGTCCGCCGATCACGAAACGGCCGGTCGGATTGATGTGGTACTTGGTGTTCGAGTCCACCATGCCCTGCGGCACAACCGTATCGATGACCCACTTGCGGACATCGGCCCGAAGCTGTTCGGTGGAAACTTCGTCGGAGTGCTGGGTGGAAACCACGATGGCGTCGATGCGCGCAGGCTTGCCGTCCACATATTCGACGGAAACCTGGCTCTTGCCATCGGGACGGAGGTAGGTGAGTTTACCGGACTTGCGAACTTCGGAGAGCTTTTCGCAGAGGCGATGCGCCATCTGGATCGGCAGCGGCATCAGCTCGTCGGTTTCATCGCAGGCGAAGCCGAACATCAGGCCCTGATCGCCGGCGCCGCCGGGGTCGACGCCCATGGCGATATCGGGCGACTGGCCCTGGATCGTATTGAGAACGCCGCAGGTCTTCGAGTCGAAGCCCATTTCCGCATTCGTGTAGCCGATGTCGCGGATGGTGTCGCGCGCGATCTTCGGCACATCGACATAGCAATTGGTGGTGATTTCGCCGGACACCACGCAGATGCCGGTCGTAACGAGAACTTCGCAGGCCACGCGGCCCGTGGGATCCTGCGCCAGAACCGCATCCAGCACAGCGTCAGAAATGTGGTCAGCTACTTTATCCGGGTGGCCTTCGGTGACCGATTCGGATGTAAAAAGATACTTCTGGGCGTCTGCCATGAACTCTCCAGTTATTTATATGAGGACCGATGGAGCAGGATGCCTGGGCGCACCCCGGACCAAGCCTTATTTTATCAACCCCGGGCGCGCAGGTTAACTACAGATGACGGAACGGTTCCGCGCAGGGGCCGAAAGGGCGATCAGGCGCTCTGGGCGGATCCCTGCCGCAGGCAGCTCATGATCTCGCGGTAGAACTCGGGATGCGAGTTCCAGGTCTGCGAGGTCACCATTTTGCCGTCGCGGACCGATTCTTCGGTACACCAGGTGCCGCCCATGGTTTCGACTTCCCAGCGGATGTGCTCATAGCAGGTGACGCGCTTGCCGCGGAGCAGGTCGGCGGCGGCCAGGATCTGGATGCCGTGGCAGATGGAGAAGATCCACTTGCCCTGCTTTGCGAAATCCTGCGTGAGGCCGATCAGCTTTTTGTCGTTGCGCAGATACTCCGGCGCGCGGCCGCCCATGATGAGCAGAGCATCATAATCGGAGGCATTGGCTTCCGCGATCGTGATATCGGAAGACATGCCGTAGCCTGGACGCTCCACGTAGGTGTCCCATCCGGGCTCGAAATCGTGGACCACGAGGTGAAGGCGCCGCTTCGATGGCGCGGCAACCACCGCCGTGTAGCCCTCTTCGCGAAGGCGATGAACGGCGTACAGGGCTTCGTAGGATTCGCCGCCGTCGCCGGTAATGATGAGAACTTTGCGCATAGGTTTGTTGTTGTTATCTTATGCCATTCGCCGCCGCTGGTATTCGTCGAATGCGACCGCCAGGATGATCACGGTTCCGATGATGATCTGCTGCATGAATGGCGAGATGCCGAGCAGATTGCATCCGTTACTCAGCAGCCCCATAATCATGGCGCCGATGACGGTGCCGATCACTGTTCCCTGCCCGCCGTTGAGGCTGCCGCCACCGATCACCACCGCCGCAATGACGTTCAGTTCGTAGCCCGTTCCCGCAGTGGGTTGGCCCGTCACCAGCCGCGCGGATTCAATCATCCCGGAGAGTCCCGTGAGCGCGCCGTTGAGCGCGTAGATCAGAATCGTGTAGAGTCCGATGCGGATACCCGCGCAGCGAGCCGCCTCCATATTGCTGCCGATCGCGTAAGAGTAGCGCCCAAGCCGCGTGTACTTCAGGATCAGATAAACGATCACCCCAACTGCCAGCACGAAAAACAGGGGCACGGGAATCTGCAGAATATTGCCGTCCGCGAGGAATCCGAACTGGTGCGGCAGATCGGCGATGGGGATTCCTCCTGTGATCAGCAGTACCAGCCCCCGGAACGCGCCGAGTGTACCCAATGTTGCGATGAACGGAGGAATCCGAAGGGCGACGACCGCCGCGCCATTGAAAATGCCGCAGAGCGCGCCGACCGCAATCGCGCCGAGCAGCGCAATCGCCGTCGGAACATGCGCGGCGATCAGCATCGTTCCGCACACGCCCGTGAGCCCCACCATCGAACCGACGGAAAGATCGATTCCGCCCGACACCATGACCACCGTCATGCCGATCGCCATGATGATGATCACGGCGGTTTGCCGAATCACGGCGGAAAGATTCCCGACTGTCAGGAAATACGGTGACGCGATGGCGAGCCCGATGAACAGGGCGATGAGCGTCGCAAATGGAAGGAACTTCTTGAGCAGGTCTTTCATGCGGCGTACTGCATCACTTTCTCCTGAGTTGCGCCCGCGGCGGGCATCATCGCCACCAGTTCGCCGCGCCGCATCACCCCGATGCGATGACTCATCCCGAGCAGTTCCGGCAGATCGGACGAGATCATGAGGATCGATCCGCCAGCGGCGACAATCTCGCGCATCAGCAAATAAATTTCGGCGCGCGTTCCGAGATCGACGCCCTGCGTCGGCTCATCGAGCAGAAGAATGGACGAACCCGCGAACAGCCAGCGCGCGATCAAAGCTTTCTGCTGATTACCGCCGGAAAGCCGCCCGATGGGCATATCGGGAGAGCGCAGCTTGATGCGCAGCCGGGCGATCAGTTCGCCGCATCGGCGAGCTTCATCGGAGAGGCGAAGCACGGGCCCGCTGCGGAATGAGTCCAGCGCGGCGATGGAGATGTTTTCCGAGACAGGCAGTTCGGGCAAAATCCCGACTCCCTTGCGATCTTCGGTGAGATAACCCAATCCCGCGGCAATCGATTCCCGAATGGAACGGAAATGCACGGGCTTTCCCCGCAGCGACATCGAACCGGATTCAAATGGATCGAGACCGAAGATTCCGCGCGCCACCTGCGTGCGGCCCGCGCCGACGAGTCCGCCAAGCCCCAGGATTTCACCGCGATGCAGCGTGAAGGAAACGTCGCGATATTCGCCGCCGTAAGTGAGCCCTTTGACTTCGAGCACGGGCTCCTCGCTCGGCGCCGGAAGCGCGGGATAAAGATCGTGGATATCGCGCCCCACCATGTGGCGGATAATGCCGTTCGCATCGATTTCACTCCGCTGGCCAGTAAACACCATGTGGCCATCGCGCAGGATGCTGATGCGGTCGGCGAGGCGCTCCAGCTCTTCCATGCGATGTGAGATGTAGACGATCGCGAGGCCCTTCGCTCGCAGTTCCGCGATGATGCGGAAGAGTTCCTCGCTTTCGCGGAGCGAGAGAACGGCGGTAGGTTCGTCCATCACGATCACACGCGCCGCAGTCGCCAGAGCGCGGGCAATTTCGACGAGCTGCTTGCCGGCGCGCGAGAGCGTGCCGACGACCGTCGCGGCCTTGAGCGGGAAATTGTGGCGGTCGAGAATTTCCTGAGCTTCCAGATTCAGGCGGTGGTTATCCAGCAGACCCGAAGATCGCTTCGGCTCCCGGCCCAGGAAGATGTTCTCCGCCACGGTGAGATGATTGGCGAGAATCTGCTCCTGGAAGATCATCCCGATACCGGCCTCGCGCGAATCGTACGGGCTGGAGATCTGAAGTTCGCGGCCTTCGAGCCGGATCGTGCCGGCATCTTTTGAATACACGCCGTTCAGGATCTTCATCAGCGTGGATTTGCCCGCGCCGTTTTCACCCACCAGCGCGTGCACTTCGTGGGGCCAGAGAGAAAGGCTGACGCCGGAGAGCACACAATTCCCCCCGAATGACTTGGTGACACCCGTCATTTCCAGGAGAGGCTCGGGCATTATTTCAGGTACTTCTGGATCGGGGGATTAAGAAGGTCCTGCACGGCCGGATCTTTCAGGTTGGCCGCGGTCACCAGCGTGGCGCCGGTGTCGATTCGCTTCTCGGGCGGCTTCCCATTGAGCTGATCGATCAGCGTCTGCACCACGGTGTAGCCCATCTTGAACGGATTCTGGACCACAAGCGAATCGATGTTGCCGGCCTGCAGATCTTCAATCAGCGTGGGCGACGAATCGAAGCCAACAATCTTCAGCTTGCCGGCGAGATTGTGCGACTTCGCGCCCTGCACAGCGCCGATAGAGCCGGATTCATTGCTGCAGAAGATGGCGACGATATCGGGATTCGCCGTCAGGATATCTTCGGCAACAGCGAGGCTCTTCGCGCGGTCAGACATACCGTATTGCATCGCGACGACAACCAGATTCGGCGCAGTCTTCGCGAGCGTTTCCTTGAAACCGTTTTCGCGCTCCACCGTCGAGACACCGCCCGGCGCCGTCGCAACGATGGCGATCTTTCCACCCTTCGGCAAAATCTCGGCCATGCGGGCCGCGGCCATCGCGCCGCCTTTGTAGTTATCGGTCGAGACGTAGCTGATGTATTTGTCGCTCTTGATGCCCGAGTCGAAAATCGAGACAGGAATTTTCGCTGCAGCAGCCTGATCTACAACCGGCACCAGCGCTTCGCCGTGCGCAGGCGCGAGCGCGATGCCGTCCACATGCTGGCTGATAAAGTTTTCGACGATACCGATCTGACCGCTGAGGTCGTTTTCGGCGGCAGGTCCGTTCCAAAGAATGTCAGCGCCGAGTTCCTGCCCGGCCTTGACCGCACCGGCGTGAACCGATTGCCAGAAGATGTGGGTCTGGCCCTTCGGGACGACGGCGATGCGAAGCTTCGCGCTTCGGTTGCAGGCTGCGTTGGTAAGGAGCAGGAAGACGGCCGCGAGCGCGAGCCGTGATTTCGTAAGGGCCATGGAGTCCTTAGAAATTATATGCGATGGCGTGTTTGACGCGCTTCGCGGCGGACTCGCGATTTTGGTGCCGATGGCAACTAATTCTCAGTCGGTTTTTCGACGTGGTCGATGACGAACAGATTCACCGGCGCTTTGGTCGATTCGAGCTTCAGTCCGAGCTGCTGCTGGAACGCAGTGTAGATATCCGGCGGCGCATCGAGGTTGGAATCGGCGGCCGCGGGTGCGCCATCGGGCGTCCACTTCAGGATGAAGTCGTAGCGCTTGTTGCCGAGCCCAGTCTGATCGACCACCGGTTGATCGAGAACGTTCGCCTGCAGGAATTCGGCGAACTCCTGCATCGTCGCGTTGCGCACGTTGAGGCCGCGCGGTCCACCGCCGCCAAAGCCGGGCAGCCCATTCGGATTGTTCGTATCCTCGGTAATCTTCAGACCCATTTTTCCGATGGTCAGCGCATAGGCGGACATTTCCTTCTTCTCGTTATGGAAGGTCAGATGGAAGCGGTCCGGCAGCATGGCTTTCACCATCGCCATGAGCTGCGTGATGGAGGGCATGCCTTCCGTATCCGGTTTGCCGACGATATCGTACTTGTCTTCCTCCACCCACAGCGGGCCGCCGGTGATCTGTTTGGGATGAATCCCGTACGCAATCTTGATCAGATCCTTGAGCGACGTGTTGTGAGTGTTCAGCCAGCCGCTTCGGTTCACGGTGAAACCGAAGCCCTGCGGATTCTGGCTCGGCTTGATCGTGGTGACTTCGAACTGCGGCTTCGCGTCGGCCGGCATGGTCTTCGGAGGAGGCGGCGGCTCCGGGATGGCCCATTCCGTCCCTGGCGTCGCGCGCGTCAGAACGAGAGGAAGGGGATTGCCCTGCGTCCAGCTTCCGGTAATCGTGTTGCCATCGGGACTGATTTTGCCTTCGTAACTGCCGCCGACCGCGGGAACCGCCATTTTGAGAGTGGACCCATCGCGCGTAACTGAGGCCACGGGTATGGGCTGCCCTCCCTGATCGATGCTGTAGTTGACGGCCTTCAGTTTGTCGTCGTCACCCACGGAAATTTTGAAGACAACCCGGAGACTTCGCTCTCCGGCCGTAAGAGTTCCCTGCCAGGTACCAGCCAGGTTCTGCGCATTCAGGGTGGTCGCCAGACCAGCGACGGCCAACACCCACAGCATTCGTTTGATCATCGCGGGCCTCACGGGAAATTGATGCTCTGTCTACAGACTATACGCACGTCGATTCCGGGAGTTCACACTCCATTCCCTGCCATTTCTGCTACTCTTGATAGTGGATCCGTAATCCCGTGAATCCGCACCCTCCCGAGTTCCACCCCGATCAGCCGGAGGCGTTGCCCCGCAGTGTTCTTGCCCGCGACGAACCAGGGTTTGCAGCCGCCAAAATGGCGGGTTTTCAATACGTTGCGGTCGCCATCTTCCTTTTCCTGATCTCCGGCTTCTGGCAGCTCCAGATTCAAAGCCCGGAAGTGTACAGCGAACGCGCGGAGCGGAATCGAGTCAAAATCTTCCCGATTGGAGCCCCGCGCGGCAAAATTCTCGACCGCGACGGACGGGTGATCGTCGATAACCAGTCATCCTGGAGCGTCATTCTCTCGCGCGAAAGCCTGAAAATGGAGCATCTGCACGAAATCGCCGATGGCCTCCACCTCGATTACGACGATCTCGTGGCCAAAGTCACCCGCTATCTGCGGCGATCGAAAGTGGAACCGATCATCATCAAGGAAAACCTGACGCTTGGCGAGCTGGCCTTCGTCGATTCGCATCGGGACGCCAACACTTACCCCGAAATGGCGCTCGTGCAATTGCCCCGGCGCGTCTATCCCGCCGACGGGCTGCTGGCGCACGTCATCGGATACACGGGTGAAATCAGCGAAAGCGAGCTCGATAATCCGGATTACGCGAAGTACAACCAGGGCCAGATCATCGGCAAGACCGGTCTCGAGAAGGAGTACAACGATATCCTGATGGGGATCGATGGCGAGCGCCGCGCCGTGGTCGACAACATGGGACGCGAGCGCGAGATGCTCAGCGAGGTCAAGGCGATCCCCGGCCACAATCTGGAAACGACGATCGATCTGGATCTGCAGGCTGTCGCCGAACTGGGAACCGAGGGAAAACGCGGCGCCCTGGTGGCGCTCAATCCGAACAACGGCGAAATCCTGGCCATGGTGTCGCGGCCCAGCTTCGATCCAAACAAGTTTGCCGTGCGCATCAAGTCCTCCGACTGGCGCGAACTGACGCAGAATCCGGATAATCCCCTGCTGGCGCGGGCCACGCAGGCACAGCTTCAGCCGGGATCGACCTTCAAGCCGATCATGGCGCTGGCCGCCCTCGAAACCGGCAACATCACGCCGGCCACGATCTACAATTGCCCCGGCGGCGCGACGTTTTACGGCCACTTCTATCACTGCGACCAGCATCACGGGACGCTCGATCTCCATCGCGCCATTACCCTTTCCTGTGACACTTACTTTTACAACGTGGGCGTCAAGATGGGGATTGACGACATCGCGTATTACGCTCACATGATGGGCTACGGGGCGAAGACGGGCGTCGACCTGCCGAACGAGGCTGCCGGCACTGTTCCTTCCCCCGAATGGAAGCTGCGGACGCAGCGCGAGAAATGGTATGCGGGGGAAACCGTATCGGTATCAATCGGCCAGGGCGCGCTGACCGTCACGCCGCTCCAAATGGCGCGGGCGCTCGGCGGACTCGCCATCGGCGGCGTCTGGCACACGCCGCATTTCCTCAAAGCCTTCAAGGAAGACAAGCCGACCGAGTGGACGCTGAATCCGGATAACGTGAAAACCGTGGTGGACGGAATGTACGGCGTCGTCAACGAAGGCGGCACCGGCGTTGGCGCGAAGCTTCCCGGCATCGACGTCTGCGGCAAGACCGGAACCGCCCAGACAGCCTCCGCCGAGTATGCCAAGGCGCACAAGGAAGTCAAAGACAACTCGTGGTTTGTGGCATTCGCCCCCTGCTACAAGCCGGAGATCGTAGTCTCCATGCTGTGGGAAGGCGGCGAATGGGGAAAGAATTCGGCGCCGGTCGTCCGCGACGTACTGAAGGCCTATTTCGATAAGAAGCAGCGCATGATGGACGTGCAGATGCAGCATCAACCGCAGTCCACGCCGGCCATGTCGCTGCTGACTCCCCCCGGAAAGATCGAGCAGCCGCAATAAACATGCGTAATTCGGGAGTTCGCGATTTCGACTGGCCCATGGTGGCCGTCATCATTCTGATCTGCGCGCTGGGGGTGCTGCAGATCTTCAGCGCCACGCATGACACCATCTGGCAGGGCTCGTGGTGGAAGCAGATCTTCTACGTCGCAACCGGATTCTGGCTCATGTGGGCGGTGGCGAAGCTCGATTACCACACGCTGATCGCAAGGGCGTACCCGGCGTATCTCGTCGCGGTCGTGTTGCTTCTCGCGGTGCTGCTGGTCGGCCGGACGGCCTTCGGTTCCACCCGCTGGATCGCCCTCCCCGCCGGCATCCACCTCCAGGTTTCGGAATTCGCCAAGTTCGTTATCGTGCTGCTCGTCGCGCGTTATCTCACCGACCTCCGCAGTGACGTGCTGGAAATGCGCGATTTTCTGAAATTGGCGGGCATGATTGTCATCCCCATGGCCCTGATCGCCAAGGAGCCCGACCTCGGAACCGCCCTGACTTATATTCCGATCCTGGCGATCGGAGTTCTGCTGGCTGGCCTGCGCTGGAAATACTGGCTGGCGATCGCGGTGGTTGCGCTCGTGGTGCTTCCCGTCGGCTACACCCACCTCCAGCCGTACCAGCGGGCTCGTCTGGCCAGCTTTCTGGACCCGGACCGAGACCCCCAGGGGACCGGTTATCAGCTCATCCAGTCGAAAATCGCCGTCGGATCGGGCGGAACCTGGGGGAAAGGCATTACCAAGGGCAGCCAGACCCAGCTCCGGTTCCTCCCCGTGCCTCACACGGACTTCATCTTCTCGGCTTTCGCCGAGGAACACGGCTTTATCGGGGTGATGGCAGCCCTGGCGCTTTACTTCATTTTGCTGATGCAGGTGGTCCAAAACGGACAGACTGCGCCGGACCGGGCGGGCATGTATGTCTGTATGGGGGTTGCAGCCCTCCTTTTATTTCATATACTGGTTAATGTTGGGATGGTGATCGGGCGAATGCCCGTAACCGGTATTCCATTGCCGCTGATGAGTTACGGCGGGTCGAGCGTGTGGTCGACTTTTCTGATGCTCGGCCTGGTCAATAGTGTGCGGGTCAGAAGATTTGTGAACTAGGGCGGATGTGAGGAGTACTTCCGGAGTTCGCCCCAAACGTTTTTTTGTGCAGTTTTGAGCAGTAAAGGAAATTTCAAGACAGGTAGTCGGGATCCTGAGTAAAAGGGAGACTTTCCGGATCGGCCTGGGTAATTCAGGTCTTCCGCCCGCCGCGCAGTAGCGGCCGGTGGTCCGAGGCAAAGATGGGTTCCCTGAGCCGATGCGGGTGTTGAGTGTGCCTGGCATGAGTTGCCAACGGATTCTCCACCCTCCGGCAGCGTGAGTTTAGTGGTTTCGTCGCCGGGCGCCGCCCGGCAAGTGTAGTTTGGGGGCGGCTGGCGACCCTTACGCAGGGCGCGAAACGTCGAAGATCGGGCCGGAATCTCCCGGCATGGGCAGGAGCCTGGCGGGAGAAGAAGGATGTCAAAGGAGTTAATCGTCGCGACCGGGCGTCATGAGACGCGGGTCGCGATCCTCGAAGACGATCAGCTCGTGGAAGTTTTCCATGAGCGTGAGAAAGAATATTCCCTCGCAGGCAGTATTCACAAAGGCCGCGTGACGCGCGTGCTTCCGGGCATGCAGTCCGCTTTTGTGGATATTGGCCTCGAGCGGGACGCGTTCCTCTACGTTTCCGATTTTTTCGAAGACACGGACGAGTACGACGCTGTCGTCAGCACGGCTGAAGAGAAGGTTCTGAAGCTCGAAAAGGGCGGAGGCGCGTCTCTGCCCGGTGAATCGCGCGCGATGGCTGCGCCTGCCAGCGCGGAGGCCGCGGCAGTCGAAGAAGCGCCCGCGGCCGAAGGCCAGGCGCCGCGCGAAGGCAGAGGAGAAGGCCGTCCTGAACACGATGGCCGGCGCGAGCACGGGCGTCGTGGACGCCGGGGACGCCGCCGCGGCGGTCGTGGAGGCGGAGGGCTGCCCGAATCGAAGTATTTCACCCCCGGGGCGGAGCGCCAGACAGGACCTGCGGAAACGCGTGCAGAGGAACCCGAAGAAGCGGAAGAGACGGTCTCCGTGGCCGAGGCCCGCATTGTTTCCGAATCGCAGCCTTATGAGCGTCTGATTCTGCCGGGCGAATCGCTCGCCAAGTACAGCTCGGCGGCGTCCGCCGAAGCTGCGGAAGCATCGGCGCCTGAGACCGCGGAAGCCGCGGAAGGCGTCGAGCCCGCGATTCCGGTGGATCATCATCTGGCCGGCCTCGTGTGGGCCACGCCCTCGCCGATTCTCGGCGCTGCGTCCGAAGATGGACCCGTCGTGGAGGCGATCGCCGAAGCCGAGCCGGTGAGGCCGGATCTGATTCCGACGCCCGATGCGCCGGCTGAAGGCCTCTCGCCCGAAGACGAAGAGCAGATTCTGGCAGCGGCCGAAGCGGTGGAAGCCATTGAGGAAGAAGCCATCGATGAGATCACGATTGGCGTGCCCCCGGCGGATATTGATGAGGAAGCCGAGGCGGTAGACAGCGACGAGGAATCGAGCGAAACAGCGGCCGAGAGCGAAGGCGAACCCGAGTCGCTGGTCGCTGCAGCGGCCGGTGAAGAATCGCCCGAACCGGCGCGTACGCCGGTGAGTCTGACGGCCACGCTGCGTGAGCAGGGGCACCGCTATCCGCATCGCGTATCGCGCCGCTCACGGCGCCGCGGCGGACGCAATCGTGGTGGAGAAGACCGCGGACCGAGGCAGAACGGCGAGCAGCACCCCGGTGCTGAAGCCACGCCTGTTGCGGTGGAAGGGATCACCGATGCCGACGGAGCCGCGATCGATGCGGCGCTGGCGTCGCCCGAAAACGGCCAGCCCGTGCTGGTGGAAGAGAAGAGCCCGGCAGTTCGCGAAGATCGCCGTGAAGAACGGCGTTCGGACCGCGAGCGCGGACGGGAACGCGGCCGCGGACGCGAAGGCCGCCGCGAGGGACGCGAACGCGAAGACCACGAGCGTCCGGTTCTGCCTTCGATTTCTGATCTTCTGAAGGAAGGCCAGGAAATCATTGTTCAGATCTCAAAGGAGCCGCTGGGGCAGAAAGGCGCGCGCATCACGTCGCACATCGCGCTGCCTGGCCGGTTTGTCGTCTACATGCCGACTGTGGATCATGCCGGCGTTTCGCGCAAGATTCCGTCGGAAGAAGAACGCCACCGGCTGAAGAAGGTTCTGCAGACGCACCGCCAGGGTATTCCGGGCGGCTACATCTGCCGCACGGCGGCGGAAGGCAAGAGCGAGGAAGAACTTCGCAGCGATATGCACTTCCTCTACAACCTCTGGCTCGATATGCGCCAGAAGGCGGAGAAGAAGCCGGCGCCGGTTCTGCTGCACCACGATCTCGATCTTGTGCAGCGCATTCTTCGCGATCAGCTCACCACGTCATTCAAGACGATCTGGGTGGATAACGAAGATCACTACGAAAGCATCCTGCGGTTTGTGGAACGCTTCCAGCCTGCGCTCGTGGGGCGCGTGAAGCTGTATACGCGCGAGAATCCGATTTTCGACGAATTCGGTATCACTGCGGAGTTGGAGAAAGCCCTGCGGCCGAAGGTCTGGCTGAAGTCCGGCGGATACATCGTCATCAACCAGACCGAAGCGCTGGTGGCGATCGATATCAATACCGGCAAGTACGTCGGGAAATCCAATCGCCTCGAAGACACGATCGTCAAGATCAATACGGACGCGATCAAAGAGATTGTGCGGCAGATTCGCCTTCGGGATCTGGGCGGGATCATCGTCGTCGATTTCATTGATATGGATGAGCGCAAGAATCGCCAGAAAGTGATGGCGGCGCTCGAAGAGGCGATGCGGGTGGATCGCGCGCCTTACAAGATTCTGCAGTTTAACGATTTCGGACTGGTGGCGATCACGCGCAAGCGCGTGAAGCAGTCGCTCGAACGGACGCTCTGCGCCCCGTGCTCTTATTGCGAGGGCGCCGGGTACATCAAGAGCCCGCAGACGGTGATCACGGAGATCCTTTCGGAAGCTCAGCGCATGCACAAGGCGCTGGCCGGAGAGAAGGGGAACGTGGTGCTTCGCGTGAATCCCGAAGTGGCCAGGATGCTCAAGAGCAACCACAATTCCTATTTGCAGGAAGTGGAAGAGATCCTCGGCAAGACCGTGATGGTGAAGAGCGATCCGCTGCTGCACCAGACGAAGTTCGATCTCGCGTAACCTAATCTTCGACGGCCGGGTTGTGGCGTATATGCGCCCGCAACCCGGCCGTTTTGTTTTTAGCGGCATTCCGCTCGCGGCTGCGAAGAATGGCCGCATGATGGGCACGGGCACCACCACGGCGAATCTCGTGGTTTGTTTATCACGACAACTCCACCGGCCAGTGGAAAACGATTCCGGACTGATCGTCGCTTTTCACCGCGCTCCAGGAAAATCAGGCCTCAGGCTGGAGAGCCGGAAAAGCCCGCAGTAAGTCCTCGTGATCGACAGCGTTCAAAAACCCGGCGAAAACTGATCAGGCCAACTGGTCCGCGATCGGCAATCGGCGGATTCGCTTCCCCGTCGCTTTGAAGATCGCATTGCAGACGGCAGGTGCGATGGCCGGCACACCGGCTTCGCCCATACCGCCGGGCGCTTCTGTGCTCGCGACGATGTGGACGTCGACCACTGGAGCTTCGTCCATCCGCACCACGTCGTAACGATCGAAATTTGACTGCTGGACGCGGCCTTTGTCGATGGTGATCTCGCCTTTAAGAGCCGCGCTGAGTCCATAGACAATCGCGCTGCGGATCTGCTGCTGGATGATCGCAGGATTGATCGTCTGGCCGCAATCGGTGGCACAGACCACCCTGTGGACCTTGACCTTGCCCTGATTCACAGACACTTCCGCCACCTGCGCGGTGTAGCTGCCAACATTGTTGACGACAGCGACGCCATGGAAATGTCCGGCCGGCAGAGGCTTGCCCCAATCGGCTTTCTCGGCCGCCAGGTTCAGGACGCCGAGCAAACGCGGCGTATTTGCGAGCAGTTTCCGGCGCAGTTCCACCGGATCCTTGCCGCCCGCGGCCGCGAGCTCATCGAGGAAAGACTCGGCGAAAAACGTATTCTGCGTGTAGCCGACCGCGCGCCAGTAGGTCGTGGGAACGCCACCAGTGACGCTGTGATAGTCCATCTGCTGGTGCGGAATCGCGTAATGCAGATCGGCCAGGCCTTCCACGCTGGTCGAGTCGATGCCGCCACCGCCGCCGCGTCCACCGCCGAAATTGCCGCCGCCGCCCATCGGCGGGCAGGCGATATTCGCGGTCAATACAACGGGCCAGCCCTGAGCATCCAGCCCGCCGGCGAATCGCGTCACCGATGCCGGCCGGTAGATGCCATTCTGGATATCGTTTTCGCGCGACCAGGTCACTTTCACCGGCACGCGAATCGCTTTGGCAAGTTCAATCGCCTCGGCCGCGAAGTCGGTTCCAGCCCGGCGTCCGAAGCCGCCGCCCATGTAATACGTATGGACTGCGATCTGGTCGGGCCGCAGTCCCGTAATCTGCCGCGCCACGCCCGCAATGCCGGTCTGCATCTGCGTGGAGGCCCACACATCGCAGCCATCCTGCCGGACGTGAGCGACACAGTTGAGCGGCTCCATCGGCGCGTGCGCGAGGAACGGCGCTTCATAGACAGCATCGATCTTCTTCGCGGCCGATGACAACGCGGCAGCGCCTTCACCCATGTGCCGCGCGGATGCGCCCGGCTGCAGGGTCTGCCCGGTAAACGCGCGGCGGTTTTCCGGAGTACTGAACGCCGCATTCGGGCCTTCATTCCACTTGATGTCGAGCGCCTTCGCCCCCGTGAAAGCGGTCCAGGTGTTGTCGGCAATCACCGCCACGCCCGTCGAAATCTGGACGCAGTCTTTGACTCCCGGGATGGCCTTTGCCTTCGTGGCATCGAAACTGGCTACTTTACCCCCGAATACCGGGCATCGCGCAATCGCCGCATAGACCATGCCGGGTACGCGGACATCGATGCCGTACGTCGTGCGTCCGGTGACTTTATCCGGCGTGTCCAGGCGCTTGAGTGATTTGCCGATGAAACGGAACTGGTCCGGCGTCTTCAGCTGAATGCCGGTCGGCGGCCTCAGCTTTGACGCCGCTTCCGCCACTTCTCCGTACGTCAGCTTCGAGCTGTTGGCAGAGTTCGTGATGACGCCATCCGAGACGCGGCATTGAGACCGGTCGATATTCCAGCGCTGCGCCGCGGCCTGAACGAGCATCTCGCGCGCCTGCGCGCCCGCATTGCGAAGCGGCATCCAGCCGGTACGCACACTCTGGCTGCCGAACACACCCTGCAGACCGAACGCGGGATCGATTCCGGGGAACGCCGTGTGGATCTTTTTCCAGTCGCATTCCAACTCTTCCGCCAGAAGCTGCGACAGGGACGTCACGGTTCCCTGCCCCATCTCCGATTTGTGGATCTCGAGCGTGATCGAATCGTCCGTCCCGATGCGAACCCAGGCATTCACTTTGGCCGGCGCTGCCGATTGCGCTTCGAGTTTCGAGTCCGGCAGGTAAAAGCCGATGACCAGACCCGCAGCCGCAGTTTTGAGGAAGCCACGACGAGTGGGAGCCAAGGCGGTGCTCATGCGCGGCCTCCGTTCGCCTGAATTTCAGCGGCGCGATGAATCGCGGCGCGAATATCCTGATACGTGCCGCAGCGGCAGATGTGGAACCGCATCACTTCGTCGATGTCGGCGTCCGATGGCTTCGGATTCTTCGCCAGCATCGCGGCAACGCCCATGATCTGCCCCGACTGGCAGTAGCCGCATTGCGGCACATCCAGTTCGACCCAGGCTTTCTGAACAGGATGCGATCCATCGGGCGAGAGGCCTTCGATCGTGGTCACATGTTTCCCGTCGATGCCCGACGCCTGCATCGCGCAGGCCCGCATCGCGATTCCCTCGATGTGCACGGTGCAGGCGCCGCAGAGCGCCATTCCGCAGCCAAACTTGGTTCCGGTCATACCCAGCGTGTCGCGCAATACCCAGAGCAGCGGCATCTGGGGGTTCACGTCGACAGTCTGGGGCTTTCCATTCAGCGTGAATTTGATGGTGGCCATGAGGAGAACTCCGTTCCTGAGGATATCAGGATTCTGCTGTTATATTGCTCGCATGGTCGCTCATGGACTAACGCCCATTCTGAACGTTTCCAATATCGAAGAAAGCTTCGCCTGGTTCGAAAATCTGGGCTGGAAGAAAGGATGGGATTGGGGCACCCCTCCCACATTCGGCGGAGTCTGTTCCGGTAAATGCGAGATCTTTCTTTGCCAGGGCGCGCAGGGCGGCCGCGGCAAGGGCAGCAACACATCCACATTCGGCCAGGATGACGGCGAAATCCATGACAAAGGCGTCTGGATGTCAGTGTGGGTGGACGATGTCGATGCAATTCACCGGCACTGTCTGGAACAAGGGATTGAAGTGGTCTGGCCGCCGACCGATATGCCCTGGGGCGTGCGCGAAATGCACGTCCGGCATCCGGACGGTCACGTTTTCAGGATCGGACGGGGGCAGGAATAAGCAGTTCTTCGGGGGATTCGATCCAGTAATCCGGCGACCAGCGCTCCATGTCGGCGCGCTTGCCGTAGCCGTAGAGAACCGCGCACGTCTTCACGCCCGCGCGGCGACCGGCTTCCATATCAGCCGCGGAATCGCCGATGAACAGGCAATCTTCCGGCTTCGCGCCAACAGCCTGCATCGACCGCAGCAGCACGTCCGGTTCAGGCTTGCACGGAAATCCATCAGTCCCCTGCACATGATCGAAATGCGGCAGCAGCCCGAAGAGATCGAGCACCGCGCGCGTGGTAGGTGAGCCCTTCGTCGTCGCGGTGGATTTACGGCCGGGCAGCGCCGCCAGCATTTCCTTCACTCCAGGATAGGGCTTCGTCGCCTGGTGATTGCGGCCGGTGTAAGTGGCTCGATACTGGCTGATCAGCGCATCGAGCTGTTCGCGAGAGAAATCCGGCCGCACATCGCGGAAGCAGACATCGAGGTGATAGCCGATGAAGCCGCGCAGGTAGTCGAATTCCAGCGGCTTCGGAACGTGCGGGGAAAGCACATGCTGGATTGCGCCGCAGATATCCGCGGCGGAATCCAGCAGAGTTCCGTCAATATCGAAGATGTAAACCGGAAATTCCGGGATGCCAGCCTTAGGCAGGCTGCTCGCCCTCATTCAGACCAGGCAGGCGGCGGCCGCCGGAACTCTCCGGGCGAAGCACCTGCTGGGTATCATGATCGGCCGAGTCGCGCGAACCACCCATCGGCGGAAGATCGCCGCCGTTGATGATCGTGCGAATCTCGGAGCCATCGAGCACCTCGCGTTCGAGAAGCAGTTCAGCCACCTTGACCAGTTCTTTCGAGTGCGTTTCAATGATGGCGCGCGCCCGGTTGTAGCCGTTCGAGATGATGCGCTTCACTTCTTCGTCGATGCGGATGGCCGTCTCTTCGCTGTAATCGCGATGCTGAGCGATTTCGCGGCCGAGGAAGATCTGCTCATCCTTTTTGCCGAAGCTCAGCGGACCGAGTTCGCTCATACCCCACTCGCAGACCATCTTCCGCGCCATTTCGGTAGCGCGCTCGATGTCGTTGCCGGCGCCGGTGGTCATCTGGTTGAGGTAGATTTCCTCGGCGATACGGCCGCCCATCAGGATGGCCAGCTGGTCATCGCAGTAGGTCTTGCTGTAGTTGTGCTTGTCGTCCGTCGGCAGCTGCATCGTGATGCCGAGCGCCATACCGCGCGGAATAATGGAAACCTTGTGCAGCGGGTCCGCATTCGGAACCTTCACCGCCACTACCGCGTG